>NZ_CAXQGS010000052.1:0-123777 GCF_964223445.1 Cytobacillus sp. | reverse complement strand
TTTATGAAGCTGGGTCTTGAAAAAGGAGAGCATATTGCCGCATGGTCAACCAATACGCCAGAATGGCTTACCTGCCAGTTCTCAACAGGCAAAATGGGTTCTCTCCTTTTTCAAGACCCAGCTTCATAAACCCTTTGTCAGAAATCCTGCAGTATCCATTAAACTCCTTATAACTCATTCGGAGCCCGCGATCTTCGTAAACTACAGCTTCATGATTCGGGTGAAGACCGGCTTTCTCCTCCAGGAGCTTCCCTACTGTTAGATTCAATAATTCCGTCATCCAGAAATCCTCCTTGGTATATGATGATCTAATTAATGTGTGAAGAGTTCTCTAAGATGCTGATATAAAAACGCTTTCATTTTATGTTATCATATATTGCTGAATATTCAATATTTTCATATATTAATAACTTATAAATTTTTCCGGCTCCAGTTTCATATCTCTTAATTTATCAAATTTGTATTCTTTAATAATAAAAAGCCGCCCCTTGTTATAAGAGCAGCTTCCTTATGTTTAAACTAAAATAGTTCCGTCCCATTTAAAAATAAACAGTTTCAAATAGATTTATTTCTTTTTCAAGACCAGGAGAGAACTGGGCAGCAAAGGGCTTCTCCCCCCTTTTTTTCAGGACTTCAATAGCCTTTCCTTCATTCTGCAATGGCTGGCAAAAGGTGATATTAGCTGATCCAATTTCAATGGATGCCCTCTTTTCTTTTCCATCGTTGCTTATGTAAACATCACCCATGGAATTTGGCATAATAGCCTTCCAGGACTCCGCAGACTTTTCACAGTCATTGGAGGCAATAAATACTGCTTCGATTTTTTTATTTTCAAGGTTTTCATCAATAAAGCCAAGATGTCTCAGTTCTTCAAATCTTCTATCGTCTTCCACACCCCAGTCAATAAAGAAAGGATATTTATAATCGGGGTTTTCTTTAAAGAACAGCATCTTCCATGAAAGCATGCTGCCATCCTGCCTCTTTCTGCTTCCTTTAAAAATCGGAAGGGTCTCAAAGCCCTTTTTCTTTAATTCAATCCTTAGGTCTTCAATATTACTGGTTCGGAAGCAAAGCTGCCCGAGGCCATCCCCTAAAGGGAGTTCATCTGTCAGCTGGTTAATGAGCGGATTTTCAGCATCAGCGGCAATATGATTTTTTTCAATTGATAGAAATTCAATGTATGACTGTCCGATATATAAAAGGCTGTTATATGTCCCCCAGTTTTCATGGCTTCCTCCCAATACTGCTTTATATCCCTCATTCCTCCACCTCGCCGCTGCTTCAGATGGATCAGCTTTAATAAAGTGGACGAGATGGTCCAGTGCCAGATTCATTATCGGCTTCCTCCTTTATACAATCTATTTATATAAATCTTACCTTCGGTTTGTATTCCAGTCCACTATCAGCTGCTGAAATGAGCCTGCAGAAAATGTCATCATAATGAAATAAATCTTTTCTTTATAAAGGGTTCACAAAAACTTAAAAAACCTTTACAATAATTAAAAATAGAATATTCAATCCATTTAACCAGGAGGTATGCATAATGAAAATTATGAGTAATGAACAGCTGGTCGTCTCGTATCGTGATGCATTGAAGTCGGGGTCTGAAAAGGAATGGATTAGGATATTAAAAACGGAGATTCAAAAACGGGGATTGAAGCCGTTTAAAGAGTAAGTTTCAACTTAATATTAATTTGCCAAATACTTAGTGGGTATGTAGAGCGGGAGCTATTCCCGCTTTTTTTAATATTTTCGCAAGGATTTTGGCAGTTTATTTGCTTTTTTAATATTTTCATATTCTTGTTCACTTAGAACTCCTAGTTTCTTTAACACTGTACTATATTGGAGTATCTTCATCTGCCTTCTTCTCAAGCTGATCACCTGCTTTTTTATTATAATATTCATAACACGTACAATGTTTCCTTAATGCAAATAATTTTCCATAATAAAAAATAAAACCAGAGCGAATCTCCGCTCTGGTTTGTCATTTTATTATGCTTCAAAAAGAAGGCTTTCAGGATCTTCGATCAGTTCCTTGACGCGTTTCAGGAATGTGACAGCCTCTTTGCCGTCAACAATTCGGTGGTCATAAGAAAGTGCGATATACATCATAGGACGGTTTTCCATTCTTTCAGCATCAATTGCAACCGGGCGCAATTGAATGGAATGCATTCCAAGAATACCAACCTGTGGTCCGTTAAGGATTGGCGTAGACATCATGGATCCAAATACTCCGCCATTTGTGATAGTGAAGCTTCCACCCTGCAGGTCTGATAAGGCAAGTTTGTTGTCTCTGGCCTTCACCGCAAGGTCCATAATATCCTTTTCGATTTCAGCAAAGTTTTTGCGGTCTGCATCACGTACAACCGGAACTACAAGACCTTCTGGTGCTGACACGGCAATACCAATGTCATAGAATTTTTTTAGGACAATTTCATTGCCTTGAATTTCAGCATTTAAATAAGGATTTTTCTTAAGGGCTGCAACTACCGCTTTTGTGAAAAATGACATGAAACCAAGCTTAACATCATTTTCTTCGAAGAATTTATCTTTGCGCTTCTTGCGAAGGTTCATCACATTTGTCATGTCGACTTCATTGAATGTAGTCAGCATCGCTGCAGTTTGCTGAACTTCTACAAGGCGGTTTGCAATTGTCTGGCGGCGTCGGGACATTTTGATTCGTTCCACTTCTTTTCCGCCGGCCTGCTGTTCTGCAGGTTTTGAAGCTGCTGCCGGTTTTTGCGGCTGTGCTTGCTGTTTTGCTTGATTTGGATTGAAGGACTCAACATCCTGGGTTCTGATTCTGCCCAGTGGATCAGCTGTCGGCACCTGGCTTAGGTCAATCCCTTTTTCTCTTGCCAGCTTGCGTGCTGCGGGAGAAGCGATCGGACGCTGTCCGCCAGCTTTTTCTTCAGCCGCTGGCTGTTCGTGCAGAACCTCTGCTTTTGGCTGTTCAGCTTTAGGAGCCTCAGGCTTTTCTTCCGCTTTTTCTGGAGCAGGTGCAGCTTCTCCGCTTTCATTAACGATAGCAATGGTTTCACCTACATTAACCGTGTCGCCTTCCTGGGCTTTAATTTCCTGTAAAACACCGCTATGTTCAGAGATTATTTCAACATTTACCTTATCAGTTTCAAGTTCTACAACATAGTCACCCTTATTTACAGTGTCACCAGGCTGTTTTAGCCACTGTGCCACCGTACCTTCTGTAATGGATTCTGCCAATTCCGGAACTATGATTTCTGCCACCTTAATTTCCTCCTTATTGCTTGCGTGTTAAAGTGAAACTTCAATCAGTAGGAGATTTTTCCCACTGATTGTTAGTCGCGTTCTAGTGTCGCTAAGATCTCCGCTAACGCCTCGATCTATCGACACTACGAACCCGATTGGTTCAACTTAAGCCCCTGCCTGCGCATCGGCAAGTTTCACTGTATCTCACCAATCTGGCCTATACGGGGAGTTTGACTCCTGCTAAATCTATTTCAATCCATCTATCTAGTCTTAATGCGGGAGTTTTACTGCCCATTAGACTTCGATAGGGTTTCATCTATTATGCGTGCTTGTTCTTTCTTATGAACAGTCGGGTCACCTTCAGCAGGGCTTGAACGCCGTCTTCTTCCGATATATGTGACGTCTATATCACTTCCGGCAATTTCCTTCAGTCTTGGTTCAACGAAATTCCATGCTCCCATATTTTTTGGTTCTTCCTGAATCCAGACGATTTCTTCCACATTCGGATAGCGGGTTAATATTTCTTTAATTTGATCCATTGGGAACGGATAGATTTCTTCCACACGTAAAATGTGGAACCAATCCTGATCCTGGTAGTTTTTCAGGTTTTCTGATAAATCGATTGTGATTTTACCTGTTCCAAGAATGATGCGTTTCACTTTTTCGTGATTTTGACCAAGGCCAGGCTGTTCCATAACAGACTTGAATTCTCCTTCGCTCAATTCCAGTCCATTTGAAGCGACATTCGGATTGCGCAGCAGACTCTTAGGAGACATGATCACTAACGGGCGAACTTCCTCTTTTCCGAGAATGGCTGCCTGTCTTCTTAAGATATGGAAGTACTGTGCTGAAGAAGAAAGATTGGCAACTGTCCAGTTGTTTTCTGCTGCTAGAGTCAGGAATCTTTCCAGGCGTGCACTTGAATGTTCAGGTCCCTGTCCTTCATAGCCATGTGGAAGAAGCATGACAAGACCTGATTTTTGGCCCCATTTAGCACGGCCAGCAGCAATAAACTGGTCAAACATTACCTGTGCCGCATTAGCAAAATCGCCATACTGAGCTTCCCATAGAACAAGCGTCTCCGGAGCGAATACATTATAGCCATATTCAAAGCCTACTACAGCAGCTTCAGATAATGGGCTATTATGGACAGCGAAAGATGCCTTGGCAGTTGAAAGCTTGTGCAAAGGTGAATACGCTTTTCCAGTTGTATGATCGTGCAAAACAACGTTTCTTTGTGCAAATGTACCTCTCTCAGAATCCTGGCCAGTCAGTCTGACAGGCGTACCATCAGATAGAATGGTTGCAAAAGCCAGTGTTTCAGCAAGTCCCCAATCAATCTTGCCGTCGCCTTCAAGCGCTTCCAATCTGCGCTGCAGAATTTTGCCGAGTTTATCAAACACTTTGAAATCCTCTGGCCATTTTAATAATTCTTCGTTAATTTGCTTTAATTTATCAACAGACACAGCTGTTTTAATTTTTGGCAGACCCTTTTCGACTGTTTCAGGCGGATTGGTTAACTCTGCCTCCTTTTTTTCTTTTGGAACTTTTTCATAGGCAGCCTTCATTTTTTCCAGGACATCATGATGAATGCCTTCTGCTTCTTCTTTGGAAATGATCTTATCATTTAAAAGCTTATCAGCATACAGCGCTTTCACGGTTGGACGCTTGCGAATAATGTTATACATAAGAGGATTAGTCGTCATAGGCTCGTCCATCTCGTTATGTCCAAAACGGCGGTATCCGATTAAGTCAATAAGGATATCTTTTTGGAATTTAGCACGATATTCACAAGCAATTCTTGCCGCTGCGACTACTGCTTCAGGTTCATCTGCATTAACATGAAGAATTGGCATTTCATACCCTTTGGCAAGGTCACTTGCATATCTGGTAGAACGTGAATCATGTGATTCTGTTGTGAAACCAATTGTGTTATTGGCAATGATATGGATTGAACCGCCCGTATTATAGCCAGTCAGCTGCCCAAGGTTAAGTGTTTCTGCAACAATTCCCTGTCCTGGGAAGGCTGCGTCTCCATGAATGATAATGGCTAAAGCAGCTTTTGGATCTACTTCAGGATAACCTGCTTTTGTTCTATTATCCTGTGAAGCTCTGGTGTAGCCCTCAACCAGTGAACCAACAAATTCAAGGTGGCTCGGATTATTTGCTAATGTCAGTCTGGCTATGGTCGTATTCTCATCTTTGATCTGTTTATCAAGACCAAGGTGATATTTAACATCGCCTGTCCATCCGTAATTGATTCCGATAGATCCTTCGGAAGGAACCAGTTCTTTATTTGGCGCATGCTGGAATTCCGCGAAGATCATTTCATATGGCTTTCCAAGCACATGTGCAAGAACATTTAACCTTCCGCGGTGGGCCATGCCGATATTAATCGTTTTGGCTCCATCAGAAACGGATTCGGAAACAATTTCATCCAGTAATGGAACCATTGTATCCAGACCCTCAATTGAGAATCTTTTCTGACCAACGAATGTTTTATGAAGGAACTTTTCAAATTCCTCCACTTCAGTCAGTCTTCTTAAAACTTTCAGCTTTTCCGCCTTCTGCATTGACAGTTTGTGGCTGTTGGCCCCTATTTTACGGCGAAGCCAGTCTTTTTCGTTTTCATCAAATATATGCTGGAATTCAAACGCAATTGGTCCCATATAAGCACTTTTCAGGAATTCAATTGCTTCAAGTCCGTTGCGTAATGGATAGGTGGCGTCTTTAGTAATGACACCGGCAGGAATCTCTTTTAAATCATTTTCAGTTAAGCCATATTTACTCAGTTCGAATAATGCACTTTCAGATTTATTGTTACCAAGCGGATAAATATCTGCAGCCAGGTGGCCATATGTGCGGATATTATCAGCAAGGCGAATTGCAGCAAGTGTTTTTTCAAGCTGTCCGGCATTCATTGGCTGATTTGCTGATGAAGCCATTTGCGGAGTTCCTTCACTCGCTAAAGGGGAACCGTTTCTTTCAAAGTAATCTTTCATTTCAGGATCAATAGATGATGGATCCTCTAAGTATCTTTCATATAGTTCAATAACGTAGCCAAGGTTGGGGCCATGAAATCCTTGTTCAAAAGGTCCCTCACCATTCGATGGCTTTTTCATGGAAAATTACCTCCATAACTGTTTTAAGTAAATAATTCAAATACATTTTTCTCCCCTGAAAATACATTACCCATCTATAAGATGGCATTAACGTTTTATTTTTACGAATAATAATATTTTTCAGAGGATAAAACGTTTCCACAGTTATTCTAACACGGAAAATCTAGTTGTACAAAGATAAAAACATGAATATAGTGGAAAACTATTAAAAAAATTTTTTTCGTAATTACTTATTCTAATAAAATGTTTTGTTAAATGTTAAACAATTATAAATAAGAAATAACTGGGTGGTTTTAAAAAGAGGCAAAAATAAAAAGCCGAAGTGCTGTTCGGCTTTAAAAAGTCTCAACTAAGTTAATATAAATTTGTTTCGCTGCATTCGCATTTTTTCTGTTTTCTTTTAGGGAAGATTCAATTGCTTCTCTCGTTTCCACAGGAAAATCAAAATGGCCGCAAGTTGTACATTTTTCGAACATGGAACCAGAAACATTTACTTCAATGCCATCCATGGTCTGGAATACTGCTGGTCCTTCGGATTCCGCAAACCGGTGGCGGCAGTGGCTATGTTCTCGCATATTAGCTTCCCTCCAAGAATTATATCATTTGCCTTCATTATAAAACAAATATTCTGAACTTTAAAGCGATTCACTTCTAACATTTTATGCCATGGTTTTTTCAAAAGAATAATTTGAGTGTTTTTAAGACACATTAAAGTTATTCAAATTCAGGAGGTTTTTCCATGAATATTGGCAGAGCAAAAGAGATTGCTGAGTCTGCTGAAATGTATAGTGTTACTTTCAATGGCAATCCGGTCATCATTCAGCATGTAGATGAGCAGACTAAGACAGCACGTATTTACACAAAGGCAGATTCTGAAAAAGAAATTGATGTGCCGGTTAACGATTTGATTGAAGAATAAATACCCTTAAAAACTTTCCAGAATATGATGGAAAGTTTTTTTGTTCAAATCTTCTTCATTCCCCCCTTAAAAACGGACGCTTAGGGCAAACAGACTCAAAACAACTGAGCGGATATTTTTTATAACATAAAATATTCAAAAAAGTGTTGACGATTAGCGGTTTAGTGTAGTAAAGTTTAGAGAAAATTTAATATTTGATTTCTTATCCAGAGAGGTCGAGGGTAAGGCCCGACGACGCCTCAGCAACCAGCAATCATATATTTGATTGAAAAGGTGCTAATTCCTGCAAGTTTCTTAAAAACTTGAAAGATAAGAAGAATGGCTGATCACATTAAAAAGTCTTCTTCTTATAGAAGGCTTTTTTTATTTTTACTAAGGAGTGGTTACAAGCATGTATAAAATTGACACCAGATTAGCGCAAATCGGCAACAGAAGCGAGTCAGCAACAGGTGCAGTCAATCCGCCTGTATATTTTTCCACGGCATATCGCCATGAAGGCATTGGGCAGTCAACTGGCTTTGACTATAGCAGAACAGGCAATCCCACCCGCCAGCTGCTTGAAAAGGCAATTGCCGATCTGGAAGAAGGCGATCAAGGCTATGCCTGCAGTTCTGGAATGGCCGCAATTCTTACCATACTATCTCTTTTTAAATCCGGAGATGAATGGATTGTATCCAAGGATTTATATGGGGGTACATATCGTCTGCTAGAACAGGGCTTCAAGAAGTGGGGACTTCAGTGCAAATATGTAAATACCAGCAATCCGGAAGATGTGGAAATTTTAATCACAGAAAAGACCAAGGCAATATTTCTGGAAACTCCAACTAATCCGCTGATGGAACAGACTGACATTCAATCGATTGCAGACATTGCCCAAAAGCATAATATCCTCCTTATCGTCGATAACACGTTTTATACACCTCTCCTTCAGCAGCCGTTAAAGCTTGGAGCTGATATTGTTATCCATAGTGCAACAAAGTATCTTGGCGGGCATAATGATGTCCTTGCCGGCTTAGTTGTCGCAAAAGGCAAAGAGTTATGCGAAGCCCTTGCTATGAACCACAATGCCGCAGGTGCTGTCCTCAGCCCGTTTGATTCATGGCTGCTCATCAGAGGCATGAAGACACTCTCCCTCCGCATGGAACGGCATGGAGAAAATGCGAAGGAATTAGCAGAATTTTTATCGGGCCACGATGCAGTAACGGATGTCCTTTATCCAGGCAAGGGAGGCATGATATCTTTCCGAATTAAGGATGAATCCTGGGTGAATCCATTTCTGCAGAGCCTCTCCCTTATCTCCTTTGCAGAAAGCCTTGGCGGAGTCGAGAGTTTCATAACGTATCCAGCAACCCAGACACATGCGGACATTCCTGAAGAAATCCGCATTGAAACCGGAGTCTGTAATAGGCTTCTGCGTTTCTCGGTTGGAATCGAAAATGCAGAAGATTTGAAGGCGGATCTTGAACATGCTTTTGCAAAGGTTGTTAAGGAGGCAGTACGATGAGTTCGAATTACACATTCCAAACGAAATTACTTCACAATAATCAAAAATTCGACCCGGAAACAGGAGCTGTCAGTGTACCAATCCAGCATGCCTCCACTTTTCATCAAAAAGATATTGATGCGTTCGGAAAATATGATTACAGCCGCAGCCTGAATCCAACAAGGGAAGCACTTGAAGAAGTCATCGCGGAGCTTGAAGAAGGTATTAAAGGGTTTGCCTTTTCTTCTGGTATGGCTGCCATTTCTACAGCATTCCTGCTCTTATCACAGGGAGATCATGTAGTCATTACAGAAGACGTATATGGCGGAACCTATCGCATGACAACAGAAGTCCTGTCCCGTTTTGGCATAGAGCACACATTTGTTGATATGACAAATCTTGAGGAAGTAAAAGAAGCAATCCGTCCAAACACGAAGGTTTTTTATGTAGAGACTCCTTCCAATCCGCTGCTGAAAGTGACAGATATACAGGCCATCAGTTCACTTGCAAGACAGCATGGAGCCCTGACATTTGTGGATAATACATTCCTGACCCCTGCCCTTCAAAAACCGCTCTCTTTAGGTGCAGATATAGTGCTTCATAGCGCAACCAAATTTTTATCCGGACACAGCGACGTCGTTGCTGGCCTGGCGGTTGTGAAGGATCCTGAATTAGGTGCAAAACTTGCTTTTCTTCAGAATTCCTTTGGAGCTGTTCTGGGTGTTCAGGATGCCTGGCTTGTGCTGAGAGGTATTAAAACTTTGCAGGTAAGGCTTGATCAGTCTGTGAAGTCAGCTGAAAAAATTGCTGGTTTCCTTAATGATCACCCTGCAGTTAAAAAGGTGCATTATCCAGGGTTTGCAGATCATCCCGGATATGAAATCCAGAAAAATCAGGCAGTAAACGCAGGTGCCGTCCTATCTTTTGAGCTTGAAGATGAGCTATCGATGAGAACATTTGTTGAGAATGCCAAAATACCCGTTTTTGCAGTAAGTCTGGGAGCTGTTGAATCCATCCTCTCCTACCCTGCAAAAATGTCACATGCAGCCATGCCTGCATCCGAACGGGAGCAGCGTGGAATAACGGACAGTCTTCTTCGTCTATCTGTTGGCCTGGAGAGTGCAGATGATATTATAGAAGATTTCAAGGCAGCTTTATCTGCTGCCGTACAAACAAAGCATTCGATTTTACAGCGGGGGTGATACTTTGAGTTTCCTTAATAAATTAAAGAATGAAATCATCATAGCAGATGGCGCGATGGGAACTCTTCTGTACTCCTATGGTACCGACAGCTGTTTTGAGGAATTAAATCTCTCACAATCTGAACAGATCCAGCACATCCATGAAGCGTACATTGGCGCAGGTGCTGAATTGATCCAAACAAATACGTATGCGGCGAATTATCTGAAGCTGCAGCGATATGGACTGGAGGACTCCGTTAAGGAGATTAACAGTTCTGCAGCAAGGATTGCAAAAAAAGCTGCCAAGGGAAAGGCATATGTCACTGGTACAATCGGCGGGATCAGAGGATTCAAGCCCAACATGATTACCCTTGAAGAAATAAAAAGAAGCTTCAGAGAGCAGCTTTATTGCCTGCTGCTAGAGGATGTAGATGGTATTTTACTGGAAACCTATTACGACCTTGAAGAACTTGAGACAGTTCTTGCCATTGCCAGAAAAGAAACTGATTTGCCGATTATCGCACAGGTATCTCTTCAGGAAGCGGGTGTTCTTCAGAACCAGACTTCTATCGCTGATGCTTTAACAAAGCTTGAGGGCATTGGTGCAGATGTTGTGGGAATCAATTGCAGGCTTGGTCCGCATCATATGCTCAAAACTCTCGAAAGTGTACCTTTGCCAAAGCATGCCTATCTTTCTGCCTATCCAAATGCCAGTATTCCAGCCTATACGGACGGCAAATTTCATTATGAAGGAGATGCAGAATATTTCCGCCAGTCAGCAATTGAATTCCGAAATCAGGGTGTCCGCCTGCTTGGAGGCTGCTGTGGAACAACACCTGACCATATCAAGGCGTTTTCTGACGTTTTAAAAGGACTTCCGCCAATCGAGGAAAAAGAGGCAAAGGCAATTAATAAAATCATTGTTTCTGAAAAGCCATCATCATCAAGAGAGCTCCCCCCTCTTCAGGATATTGTCAGGGAAAGGCCTTCTGTCATTGTTGAGTTGGATCCCCCGAGGAAGCTTGATACTTCACGCTTTTTCGAAGGTGCAGAAGCATTGAAGGAAGCCGGAATAGATTCTATTACACTTGCAGATAACTCCCTTGCTTCCCCCCGGGTTTGCAACTCTGCGCTTGGCTATCTCGTCAAGCAGCAGACAGGATTGCGCCCGCTTGTTCATGTGACCTGCAGGGATAGAAATATAATTGGACTGCAATCCCATTTAATGGGGCTGCATGCACTTGGATTAAATGATATTCTTGCTGTTACGGGTGATCCTGCACGTGTCGGTGATTTTCCAGGAGCATCTTCCGTATATGATGTCTCATCATTTGAATTGATCAGTATGATCAAGCAGTTGAATGAGGGGTTATCTTTTTCAGGGAAAGATCTTGGCCAGAAAGCTGCTTTTTCAGTTGCAGGCGCTTTTAACCCCAATGTCCGCTCATTGGAAAAAGCTGTTGGACGGCTTGAAAAGAAAATTGAACATGGTGCGGATTATTTCATCTCGCAGCCAGTTTTTTCTGAAGAGAAGCTGCTGGAAGTTCATGAGGCTGTGAAAGATTTAAAAGCACCTGTTTATATAGGCCTAATGCCCCTTACCGGCAGCCGGAATGCCGAGTTTCTTCATAATGAAGTACCGGGAATCAAAATTTCCGACAGTATTAGAAACCGAATGGCTTCATTGAAAGATGATCCTGCGCAGGCTGGAGCTGAAGGCATTGCCATTGCGAAGTCACTGATCGATGCCGCGGCAGAGCTGTTTAATGGCATTTACCTTATCACTCCATTTATGCGCTATGAAATGACGGTCGAACTATCAAACTATGCCCGTGAGACAACCGAACGGCTTTCAAGGAGGAAACAACATGCATAAACCATCACTGCAGGAGCAGCTGAAAAAGAAGATCCTGATCATGGATGGAGCAATGGGCACCATGTTGCAGAGAGCCAATCTTACCGCGGATGACTTTGGCGGCGAAGAATATGAAGGCTGCAACGAGTATTTAAATATAACAGCTCCTTCTGTGATTGAACATATTCACCTTGAATATTTAAAAGCCGGCGCAGATATTATTGAAACCAATACCTTTGGCGCAACCAGCATTGTTCTGGCAGATTACGATCTGGAAGAAAAAGCTTATGAACTAAATAAACTTGCTGTTGAAATTGCCAGGGAAGCGGCAGACAGCATTTCAACCCCTGAATGGCCGAGATATGTGGCTGGTGCCATGGGACCTACTACGAAGACGCTGAGTGTTACCGGCGGGTCTACATTTGAAGAAATGATAACAGCTTATGAAGAACAAGCCAGAGGGTTAATTGACGGCGGAGCCGATCTTCTCCTCCTTGAAACCAGCCAGGACATGCTGAATGTGAAGGCTGGTTTTATCGGCATTGAAAATGCATCAAAAACGACGGGAATAAAACTTCCGCTCATCGTTTCGGGAACGATTGAACCGATGGGTACAACTCTTGCAGGCCAATCGATTGAAGCATTTTATATTTCTCTGGAACATATGAAACCTCTGGCAGTTGGACTTAACTGTGCGACAGGCCCTGAATTCATGCAGGACCATATCCGTTCCTTATCAGGATTGGCATCCACTGCTGTCAGCTGCTATCCCAATGCAGGACTGCCTGATGAAGAAGGACAGTACCATGAAACTCCCGAATCACTGGCGAGCAAGCTTGAGGGCTTTGCCAAGGAAGGCTGGCTGAATATTGTGGGCGGCTGCTGCGGAACCACACCTGAACATATCCAGGCAATTGCTGAGTCGGTTGAAAATTATAAACCAAGGAATTATGAGGGGAATTCACTGCACAAAGTTTCTGGAATTGAACCTCTGATTTATGACGACCCGACATTAAGGCCCATAATGGTCGGCGAGCGCACAAATGTAATTGGCTCACGCAAGTTTAAAAGACTGATTGCTGAAGGTAAGTTTGAGGAAGCTGCTGAGATTGGCCGAGCACAGGTAAAAGGCGGAGCCCATGTAATTGATATATGCCTTGCAGACCCTGACCGTGATGAAATGCAGGATGTTGAAAACTTTATCAGGGAATTAGTGAAAAAAATTAAGGTCCCGCTGGTCATTGATTCAACAGACGAACTGGTTATCGAGAAGGCCCTTACCTATTCTCAGGGGAAAGCCATCATTAATTCCATTAATCTGGAGGATGGCGAAGAAAGATTCGAAGCTATAGCTCCTCTCATCCATCGATATGGTGCAGCTGTGGTAGTAGGTACGATAGATGAAGTCGGAATGGGCGTTACGGCTGAACGAAAACTTGAAATTGCAAAGCGTTCGTATGATTTGCTTGTAAACAAGTATCAAATTCCGCCTGAGGATCTTATTTTTGACCCTCTCGTCTTCCCTGTCGGCACAGGGGATGAGCAATACATCGGGTCTGCAAAGGCAACTGTAGATGGGATAAGACTTATTAAAGAAGCTTTCCCGGAGGTACAAACCATACTGGGAATCAGTAATGTTTCATTCGGCCTTCCTCCTGTCGGCAGGGAGATATTAAATTCAGTATTTCTGTATCACTGCACTCAGGCAGGCCTCGATTATGCGATAGTGAATACGGAGAAACTCGAAAGATTTGCTTCTATCTCAAAAGAAGAGGTCTTAATGGCTGAAAAGCTTCTTTTTGAAACTACTGATGAATCACTTGCCATTTTCACAGATTTTTACCGGGATAAAAAGAAAGAAAGCAAAAGTGTTCTTCCGGATATGACACTTGAGGAACGCCTCGCTTATTATATTCTGGAGGGAACAAAAGAAGGGCTCCTGCCTGATCTTGATCTGGCCCTGCAAGCATACCCTGCTCCCCTTGATATCATTAATGGGCCTTTAATGAATGGAATGAAGGAAGTAGGAAGATTGTTCAATGATAACCAGCTGATTGTTGCAGAAGTCCTTCAAAGTGCAGAGGTAATGAAAGCATCTGTTGCTCATCTTGAACCTTATATGGAAAAAGACGCTGCACAATCTTCTTCCAAGGGGAAAATCATCCTCGCAACCGTTAAAGGCGATGTCCATGATATTGGGAAAAATCTTGTAGATATTATTTTAAGCAATAATGGATATGAAGTAATAGACCTGGGAATCAAGGTCTCCCCTGCTGAACTGATTGAAAAAATCAGGCGTGAGAATCCGGATATGGTCGGCCTGTCAGGTCTGCTTGTTAAATCCGCACAGCAGATGGTCATTACGGCCCATGATATGAAGCAGGCAGGAATCGATATTCCGATATTAGTAGGCGGAGCTGCACTGTCGAGAAAGTTCACAGATACTAAAATCTCCAAGGAATATGATGGACTTGTACTGTATGCCAAGGATGCGATGAATGGACTCTCTATAGCCAATCAGCTTCAGGAGCCCGAAGAAGCGGAGAAACTGCGGATCCAGCAGGCAGAAAAACAGGCAGCCGTGCTGAATGCAGTCCCTTTTGACCGCGGATCGGTTGCAGTTGCAGTAAAGCCTAAACCAACAGTCAGCACAAAAGTGCCAGTTTTTGTTCCAAAAGATTTAAAGAGGCATCTGCTGAAAACATATTCCCTCTCGCATATAGAGCCGTATATAAATAAGCAAATGCTCATTGGCCATCACCTTGGCTTAAAAGGAAACCTGCAAAAGCTTCTTGCGGAAAAAGATGAAAAAGCGATTAAGATTAACGCAATGGTTGATGAACTGATTGCTGAAGCAAAAGAGAAAAACTGGATTGAGCCTAAAGCAGTTTATCAATTCTTCCCTGCCCAAGCAGATGGCGATAAGGTGTATATCTATGATGAAGATGAACAAACGGTCATTGAAACGTTTGAGTTCCCGCGCCAGGAAACAGAGCCATTCCTGTGTCTGGCAGACTTCCTTAAATCAAAAGAAAGCGGTCAAATGGATTATGTTTCCTTCTTTACTGTTACAGCCGGGAAAGGAATACGCAGTATAGCAGACCGTTTAAAAGGGGAAGGCAGATTCCTGGAAAGCCACGCTCTGCAGTCGCTCGCTTTGGAGACAGCTGAAGGGCTTGCCGAGCTGATCCATCGTCAAATACGGGATCGCTGGGGATTCCCTGATCCAGTTGAAATGACAATGAAAGACCGTTTTGCAGCGAAATACCAGGGACAGCGCTTTTCTTATGGATATCCTGCATGCCCAGAGCTTGAGGATCAGAAAAAGCTATTTAAACTAATAAAGCCTGAAGATATCGGAGTTAAGCTTACGGAAGAATGCATGATGGAGCCGGAAGCTTCTGTATCTGCAATGGTTTTTGCCCATCCGGAAGCAAGATATTTTAATGTATTAAGATAGTAATAACCCGGCAAATAAAAAAATTGCCGGGTATTTGCCTATCCCTTTTTAAAACCTTTACAATGGTTACATAGCAAGGAGGGAAATTTATATGAATGTTCTCTGGGATTTAGATGGCACCATTCTGGATACATGGCCTACTCTGGTCCAGTCTTTTATTCGCATATCCGGCAAAGAGCTGGATCCTCAAGAAGTTCTTACGCCTCTTAAAAACGGGACAGCCTATCAGAAATTTAATGTTTCACCGGAAAAAATTGCTGATTTTCGTCAAATGGAAGCAACTTTTAAGCATGATAAGAAGCCATTATTCCCATATGTAAGGAATATTTTAGAACAAAATAATGTAAATGTGATGGTAACCCATCGGAACCGGCAATCCACAGAGGAGCTGCTTGAATATTGGAAACTTAATTCCTATTTTGCAGAAGTCATCTGCCCTGAATTTGATGGGTTCAGCTTAAAACCACATCCGGAATCCTATGAATATCTTCATCGGCGGTATCATATTGATTTGGCGATTGGCGACCAGGATACAGATTTAATGCCTGCCAGACAGATTGGCATCAGCACCTGTGCGTTTCGCAATCCTAACCCCTATGCAGACTTCGCGATTGATTGCTATTCAAAATTTGAATTTGAGAAATAAGGAACCAGGGCTTCACTATGATGAAGTCCTGGTTTGATACCGAGCAGTTTAATTAGCTGATCTTCGCGTATTAATCCTGATTACTCTCTCAGTTTTTGAATCAAACTCAATATCAATATATAAACCGAATTCTTTGCCGCTATCCTCTATCCATAGCTTGAACTTTTCAATGTCTGTCGTTTGTCTCTTTTCTCTGCCGATATGCAAGTAGTCCAGAATTTTAGCTTTAGGGTATTTCTCTTTTGCTGTTTCCATAGCCAGTCTGCCCCATTTTGCATAGGCTGGTTCTGGTCTTTCTGCAAACGCTTCTCCAGTGAATGTCCGAATGGGAATATACTCCGATAAGAACATCAAAACCATAAAGCTGATAATTAATTTCTTCATCTTTTACCTCTTTCCCAAAAGATCCTAATCAGTATTCCCGCTATTCATGGTTTCTTCCTTCATCCGTTCTTCCTCTTCCTCTACACAGATATAAGCAATTTGTTCTTCCATTAGATGATGGAGAATATCTTTATCATCTGTACAGGAAATGTCTTTTCTTTTTTCCATTATCCTCTCTCCCCTCCTCATTCATTCGGGATTTATTAAAATAATTTCTAAATCTAACTACTAACGCCGACAATATTTTTTTATCCACAAATGCCAAATGAAAAACATACATGAATATTGATTTCATCAAGAACAGCATAAATAGCTTCAGCTGTGAAAAACGGAGAAGCTTCCATATCCCGATCTTTTTGAACCACGTATAAAAAGGATAGGCGAAAAAGGCGTCAACAACTGTATTCAAAAGGAAATACAGCAAGGGCCTGCCATAGGTTAATTTTAATATCCATATAGATCCCGCAAAAAACGGCCCTAAAATCATTGGCAATTCACCACTGAGTTTTGGAAGAAGCCTTTCCTTAATAGTCCACCATTTGTTTTTTTCAGCAATAAATCCTTCTAATAAAACATAAAGGCACATAAAAATGGCTGCCGGATAAAAACGTTTAAAGTCCCTTTTGCCTATGAATGGAACAGTCAGCCAGGAAAGGAGAATTATAAGCACCAAATATAGCTTCTTTTTCATCTTACCCCACCTTTTTTTTAAGGTTTTGTATTTAAAGGAAAATTATTCATTCCTTCCGCATGAACGGCAGATATTTTTAAATTTGCTTTAAATATGAGGTTTGAACATTTAAATATGTGTAATAGATTAACAACCAAAGAAGGAGCTGATCAGCATGTTAACAATGTATAAATGCAAAAATTTCAATAAAACTGGGAAAATTCTGCTCCCCAGCAAGTGGCGCTGCCAATTTGGGCTTTTGCCGGGAAAACTGGCTGATCTTCGCTTCGACCAGGATCAAATTATTATTGAGAAGGCCGATTATAAATCAACCCATAATAAAAGACTTATATCTGAAAATGGCTCTATCCATATTCCAAAAGAACTTCAGCTTCTTCTTGACATTACGGAGGAAGAAGAATATTGCCTTTTTATTGATGAGGAAGATAAGAGTTTTGTCCTTAAGATGATTTCAGAACACTAAAAAAGCTGCAGCTATTTCCTTAGCAGCAGCTTTTTAGCAGATATATTTACCTGTCAGCTTTGAAAGTGCCTTGCAAAACTTTTCCCAGCCCTTAGGGAATGCCTGTATTCCCTGACTCTCAAAAATATTCGCCTTTGTAATCAGCTTTATGGACCATGTCACACTATCCAATATTATTCCAGGGTTTTGGTATTCCTTCTGCCACTTCCAAATTTTCAGCCGATATAATTCCTTCTTAAACTCCTCAATGCTGCCTGAAGCTGCAGGCAGTTCATTTCTAGGTGAGAACGAACTTAAATGCCATTCAAAATATGCAAAACGTCCGTTGATAAAGTCCACTTCAATTTTGTACCATGGCCCGGGATAACCGCCAAGGCTGACACTTAAAACGATGGGATCTTTATCAGGATCAATCGTGACAATATTATTTTTTATATGGAAAATTTCTCTTTTTCTGCTGATAACAGATTTTACATGTGATAATTCAAGCGGTTTCCGGTTGGTATTCTGAAAGTTACTTTGTCTATTTATTTCGTCAAGCAAGGAAGGGATTGATATAGCTCCCTTTTTCTCCAGGATATCCAAAATATTCTCGTAAATACTCATTGTTTCTTCCTCCATCAACACAAGGTGGGTTTATGTACCAAAGAATGTTTTCTTCCCTAATATCCTTTTTTCCCCCTGTGCAAACATTAATTAGTTATCAAGGAACATGAGTGAATAAATTCCGCCTGCTTATTGCACGCTATGGATTGGGAGGTGCAGCCATGGATCCAATAAAACCAGGAAGTAAAAAGCTGCCGGATTTCGAAGAACTGGATGATCGGATGATTGCGGGGCATACTTCGGGGCCAACGCTTGTAATAAAGACAAATCTTGATCCGGAAAATTCGACTGAAGATAATCCTTACTTTAAGAATAAAGGCGAAACGGATACAGAAGAATTTCGGGATTATTTTGAGGAATAAAAGGAAACCGGCAGGCTTTTTGCCTGCCGGTTTCCTGCATTATTTAGAAATCGAAGTTGTCAGGGTCAGGACCTACTCGTCTATTTTCATTTAAGCCGCTGATTTTGTCCATATCTTCTGAAGTAAGCTCAAAGTCAAATAAATCAGCATTTTCAATGATGCGATGTTCTTTTACTGACTTGGGTATTGTTACAATTTCGTTCTGAAGATCCCATCTTAAGATCACTTGTGCAACCGATTTGCTGTACTTTTGGGCAATTTCCTTCAATGCTTCGTTTTCAAGAAGCTCTCCTTGTGCAAGTGGTGACCATGCTTCTATTTGAATATCCTGTTTCCTGGAGAACTCCCTAAGCTCAGTCTGGTTCAGCAAAGGATGAAGCTCTACCTGGTTAACCATAGGGTTTATTTCAGCATCCTGCATCAGATCTTCAAGGTGATGAATCTGGAAGTTGCTCACGCCAATTGCCTTTACTCTTTTTTCTTTATAAAGAGTTTCAAGGGCTTTCCATGTTTCTTTATATTTCCCTTTCACAGGCCAATGGATCAGGTAAAGGTCGATATAATCCAGACCCAGCTTTTTAAGACTGGTTTCAAATGCCTTGATTGTAGAATCATAGCCCTGGTCAGAATTCCAGACTTTTGTGGTAATAAATAGTTCTTCACGAGGTACGCCTGCTTCCTTGATTGCCTGGCCTACACCTTCTTCATTCTGATAGACAGCTGCCGTATCAATGCTTTTATATCCTGCTTTAATGGCTGATTTAACTGACTGGACAACTTCGTCTCCGTCCTTAACCTTGAAAACACCCAGTCCCAGCCACGGCATTTTGACACCGTTATGTAATGTTGCAGCAGATTGTAAATTTTCCATTCTTTCACCTCTTTTTAGGAATTAGGGTACTGGATAATTTTCTCACATTATTTTCAGTTAACAAAATCTTTTTCTTAAAAAGAAAAACATTGCCCCATATTAGGCAATGTATGATCAGATACTTTTATCCCCCGAAGAAAAAATCCAGAACGTTTCCTGCAGTGGAAGAGTTTTTATTATAGAATTCTGAGTATCCGCAGTTTTTACAGTAAACTACCAGAAAGCGGTTATGCTGAATATCAAACATTTTGGAAAGTCCTGTACCAGTCATGGCAACTTCTTTTTGGCCGGCATCACTGCTGCCGCATTTAATACAGCCCTTTTTCTCCATATTCTCACCCTTTCGATTTCTTTCCTTACTTTACGTTCACAGCTGAAAAAAGTTTCGCCAATAATCGTACTGTGATTTTAATCACACTTAAGCTAAAATAACTTCTATATAATGACAAATATAATTAATGTAATTAAAGCAGGTGAAGAATTGTGCATGACTTTAAAACACTTTTTGAAGAAATTGGCGGAGCTGAGACCATTGAAAAGCTTGTGGAGGCGTTTTATCCGCGTGTGTATGCTGATCCCGTATTAAGTCCCCTTTTTGTAGGAGACATAGAGGACATTAAGCGAAAACAGAGGATGTTTCTTACACAATTTCTTGGAGGCTCTCCCCTCTACAGCCAGGAGTTTGGACCGCCGGCCATGAAACAAAGGCATCTGCCATTCGAGATTACACCTTTAAGAGCACAAAGATGGCTTGCCTGCATGAAAGAGGCCTTCAAGGAAACGGGGCTCGATCAAATTCCAGCATCGGTTCTATTCTTTGATCGATTAATACAGGTGGCGGCCATTATGGTCAATAGCCCGGAACGAGAATAGACCTTCCGATTCGGAAGGTCTATTCTCTGTTAAATGAGTAAGTATATAGTTTTAAACATCCAGTCCAAGCGATTTTCCAGTTATAGCGATTCAAAATATTCTTTTGCATGTTCTACCGACTGGAACATCTTAACTTCTGTCACCTCTTTTTCATCATAAGCTACTCCGAGAAATCCATCCGCAAGCTGAAGGATATCAGCAGATGAGGTGTTTTCATCTTCGACGATAACAGTGTCTTCCATTTCAAGCTGCCCTTTTTCCGCCCATGATTGAACTTCGGCCGAGTAAGTATCAATATTCATGCCCTCATCAATACGATCATCCAATTCAGCTACTGACAGCGGCTTTTCTTCACCTTCTGTATTCGTAGCATCATTATATTCCTGGCTATTGGTTGAATCATTCGCTGCTTCTTCCTTATTTTCTTCCTCTGTACTGCATGCTGTCATCAGTATGCAGGCGGTAAAAGCAAGAATCCATTTACTCATATGTGTTCATCTCCTTTTGTAATTCTTCTATGCTAGTAACCTATTACCCCAAATTTTGGTTTGCATTCATATTAAAAAAAATAAAGCACCTATAAAAAGGTGCTCTAGCTATTTATTCCTGAGCTCTTCTCTATCAAGTGATTGAGGCGGATTTTCAAGCCAGCCGTTGTCAATCATAATCTTTGCTCCATCATCTGCAAAATCACCGACTTTGATCATCATTTTAGCATACTGAATAGCCAGGTCTTTTCTGATGCTTGCACCGATAGCTATACCAAAGTCCATTACGCCGACCGCCGTTATGCTGGCGATTAGAAACATCATTAATCTATCCGAAAAAGGTGAAATGGTTGAGTCTGTAATGGAACCATCCCATGTGCTTGGATAGGCTACATCGTCATTTTTTAAGACATTGAGAAAATATTCGACATGCTCCAGGCTCATTTCATAGCCTTTTTTAAAATAATCGCTTATATCTTTTTGTTTAGCTACCTGGCTGAAAGCCAAAAGCATGGTTTTGGCAATATTGGATAACTCGATATTTGTACCCAGATGGGCAATTTCGATGGCCAGCAGCTGCCTCCTTTTGCCTACAATCCCGCCCAGAAAACGATGGTCTGATACATACTTAACTTTCTTGGGATATTCTATGTATGGTGATCGAATGAAAATTCCCTTATCTTGCATAGCCTCAGCTGCCATATCAAAAAGTTTTTCTGTTTGTTCATAGTATTTTTTAAACATGCTGCGAACGTCTTTTCTTGCAGAAACTGATTTAGCAAGTGAATAGGCACTCAATCCGGTTCTTCCCAAATGATGCATGAATCTTAAATAGGTTACGTCCGAAAATAATTTAGGAGTGTCATTGTGCAGGTCTTTTTCATTAAATCCATCAGGTATTGGAAATTCTTCTTTTTTAAAGAGCGAGGCAATGTCGTCTATGTGATCCTTGGCGATGGAAAGCGCGTATTTCAATACTGGCAGGACATCTGGATCTTTATTTGTTTTTATATAGTGCCTTATGCAGCAGACTGCTGCAGTATCTGCTACATAGGTATTCCAGAGCAATGCCATTTCAGACGAAATTAATTTAGGAATACTGCTGCCGTTCATATTCTCACCAGCCGTTAGTAAAATTATATTTATATACTATCAGCTTTATATTTGCCTTCATTCAGCATTTTCATTCAAAGATATGGAAATTAATTTCCATCATACTGTTTTACAGGCACATTAAGAAAAAGAACCAGCCAGAAAAGAGGCCGGTTCCTATAAATTAATTTAACTCGAGCTCTCCTGCTTTTTTGAATCCATCAATATGGTAGGCATCAACTTTTTTAGGAGAAATGCTATAAATGTGATCACCGATATAAATAAGCCTTTCTATTGTCTCTTCCCATTCTTCATAGATTGCATTTTCTGTCTGATGGGTAATTTTACTTTGAAGCTCGATTCCACTTTGGGCAGTAATTTTGTATACTAACGCACCCTGGAAGTCGAATGTGGATTCAAACTGGCTTCCTTCTTTATTCTGGTAAATCGAAATGGGAAATCCATATAGATTCTTCTTTTTATGAATGAGCAGAGCTTTGTGATCGTAATTTAATGGTGAATATGTTCCGCGTCCTCCTATTATTTCGGTATCTTTTTCCACGGGCTTATTTGTATTGCTTACATCGAATAATGATATTTTAACACCGTCCGTAGTAATAACAGGCTGGCTGCCTGTACCTTTGCCTCCTGTTATCTTCGTATCATACCCGAAGCCTATCAGATGGTTTTCATCCAATGGGTGCAGGTAATTGCTAAAGCCGGGAATTTTTAATTCACCCAGTACAGAAGGTTTTTTCGGATCTGATCCATCAATGACAAAGAGCGGGTCAGTTTCCTTAAAAGTAACCATATAAATTCGGTCATTCATAAACCTTGCAGAATAAATCCGTTCCCCTCTAGCCAGGTCTTCAAGCTGTCCAATCTGTTTTAAATTCTTATCCAGTATATAAAGGCTGTTGGATGAAGGGGTTCTTTCGTCCCGGGCTTCACCCCTGGTTGTTACCACTCTGAAGTTTTCATTATACTCATCCATTGAAAATTGATTTAAAACGGTGCCTTCTATTTCAGCTGATGCCTGGAACTCTACTTTTCCATCTTTTATCTTGAACTTATAGATGCTCGTATCCGGCTGGGGCATCTGTCTGTCTGCGATGATTTCATTGCTGTAGCTGACGGCTGATAAATATAGATTATTATGGGACATATAGAATTCGTTTCCGCTGCCTAAGTAGCTTGTGATAGATAGTGGCTCTCTGCTTGATCTTACATTCAATACAGCTATATTAATATAGTTTGCGTTTTGGGAACCAGGAAAATATTTTATCTCATTATAATCAACGATCTGCTGCTCACTGCTCTTGGCAGTATCAAAATAACGAGGACGCAGATCTGCATTTTTATTTCTTTCCAGAATCCAATATTCAGGATAATAACTTGTAATAAAATATACCTTTCCATCCATTAGCCTGGAAGCAAGCAAACTTCCTTCGATGTCTGCCTCTCTAATTTGTACCGGTTTTTGTTTATTTTCGATATTGAATACAATCGTTTTTGTGGAATGAAATGCAGGTGCAATCTTTTTTTCTGAAGCCGCTTTTCCAATATGATCAGGAGTATCTATATAGCTGTGGCCCACAACTATTAATTGATTCCCTTCTATAAATAACTGATAGGGAGAGAAGGCTTGATTAAATGTTAATACAGAATCCATCTTCATTTTATCAGCAGGCATGGCCTTAATAATCTGGACTTTATTATCAGTGATTTTGTAAATATGCGTGCCATCCGTTTTTACCACATCAGCTTCATCTATACCCGCTACTTGAATATTTGTCCCGGAATAGTCTGCACCTGCAGAATCTGATGAGCTCTTTTCACTGCTGTTCTCCTCACTCACTGCCATATCCCTTCCAGCAAGGACAGTCCTGTCTTCATTGGACATTTTTGAAAAGTAATTGTTCAATTTTTTTCTTGAGCCGATTGCCGGCAGAGTATTTATAACTTTGAAAGCAGTTTTTACTGATTGATTCAAATTTTGCCCGCCCTTTGTTTTGATATCCTTTGTCAGGACCAAGGTATAATGTGGAGAATTTAAATTATAACCTTTAGAAGGGGGCTGAATTTCAATGGATTTATTAGTATTTTCCAGAGAGATTTTAACCTGCTCTTTTTCCCCCTTCTCATTTAAAATATAAACCGAGCGGCTGTTAACACTATCTGGATTAAGTTTTTTTGAAAACGTAATTTCCCATACTTTATTATTTAGAACTATAACTTCTTCATTATTTTCTGCCAGATTACCGACAATTTTTAATCTGTTAAGGAATGAAAAAGACGCCAAAATAATAATAATCATTGTGACTCCGCCTAGAAAAAGCCATTTTTTCTTCATGAAAGACACCCCTTTTTAAGTAAGTTGACGGGTTAAATCTTCCAATAGTTACAAATTATTATTTATTAAATTTCTGAAATTAATGAATTTTCCTGGCGGTAAAGGTAAAATGTAATTTATTACAGTGCAGGAAGAAGGTTTTCTCAATTGCTGGGAGAGACAAACAAAAGGTACGGTTTTTTAATGCTGATTTTAGCGAACATGATTTGGGGCGGTAATTTTGTTATTGGGAGAATTGGTGTCGATTATTTTCCTCCAATCCTCTTTTCCCTATTAAGATGGATTATTGCATTCTTGCTTTTAACCCCTTTTATGGTCAAGCAGCTAAAAAAAGATTGGCACATTATTTGGCAACATAAGCGGATCATTTTGCTTTTGGCAATGACTGGTGTTGCCGGTTACAATACAATCATTTATTTTGCCCTGCAATACACCACTTCCATTAATGCATCAGTGGTAAACAGCACAACACCACTTTTTATCGCCATTCTGGCCATATTTATTTTAAGAGAAAAGCTTCTAGCCCACCAGGGAGCTGGAATTCTCCTGTCAGTCTTGGGAATTTTATTCATTATTTCAAAGGGATCGATTGAAGTGTTTCTTTCATGGAAAATAAATGCGGGAGATTTATACGTTTTGGCTGCAGTCATTATGTGGGCATTGTATTCGGTCATTGGCAAAAAATATTCAGGCGTATTGCCTGTACTATCTTCTTTTTATGCATCATCATTTCTCGGCATATTACTATTGGCGCCATTAAGCTTGATTGAATATTCTGTAATGGAAGAAGAGCCTGTCTTATCCTTAACTTCCGCAGGAATCTTGCTGTATGTTGGTTTCCTGGCTTCAATTATGGCTTTTCTATCCTGGAATTTTGGAGTTTCCTTAATAGGAGCTGCCAAAGCAGGCGTTTTTCTGAATCTTCTTCCTGTTTTCGCTATCATATTCTCATTGTGTTTTACGGAGGAAAAATTGTATTTGTATCAGATAATCGGCGGAGGAATTGTCGCATTGGGCGTTGTATTATCTTCTAAAAAATCTCTTCGACTTAAGAATCACTTTCAAGAAAATAAGTCTTCAGCATAAAAACTCCCCTCAGTTCCTGACTGCGGGGAGTTTCCATATATATTACCAATCCTGGGTTCGTTCTAATAAATGATCAATTTCTACATGTCTGATCATATAGCCAAGATCTTCTTCGGCAATTTCCGATGTGGATTCCAATAGCTGATCAATATCCATTTGCACCAATCTCATAACCAGACCTCCTGATTTAATAAATGAATCTATATTCTCTTTCCTGCTATACTATTCGCTATGCACTAGACTGGTATGGGGGCAGATGAGAAATTTTATCAGTATTTATTACCCGACTTTTTTTGGACCTAAACATAAATTCAAAAAACAAGATTGAATGGCTGTTCATTATTCGTCACGTCTACTCCGGAAAATAGATAGTATATAATGTTTTAAAAAATCGCAACAGGGAATAGTGTCATAAATACATTGCTGTTTGAAGGTGGCTATTATGAAAACTAACTTTAGTGATTTTGCGAAGCTATTGGAATCTGCCCTTGATAAAGGGCAAACAGATAACGAAGTGACCATTCATGAATTGCTTGATGAAATAAAAAATAAGCTTGAACCTTTAATTAATAAAAAGGAAATCGGCTAATGTGCCGATTTCCTTTTTATTTTGCTATAAACATTTGTGTCCAATAGGAGCCATTTTCAGTATATCCAACACCAATATGTGTGAAAGTGCTGTTTAATATATTTTTCCGATGCCCTTCACTTTCCATCCATGCTTGAACAACTTGTTCAGGAGTCTGCTGTCCCATGGCAATATTTTCGCCAGCGCTGCTGTAATTGACCCCAAAATCCCTCATCATGTCAAATGGCGACCCAAAAGTTGGGCTTGTATGAGAAAAGTAATTTTTCTGCTGCATATCATTTGATTTCGCTTGTGCCACATTACTTAGCGGATTATCTGATTTTAATGCATTTAGGCCATTTTTCTGACGTTCTGCATTTGTTAATTCAATTACTTTCGATTCAAAGTTGTTAATTTCATCATTTTGAGCTGCAGGTGCCTGTCCTCTATCGCTATCTTCTTGAGGCACTGCTGATTTCGGCTGCTGTTGTCCGCCTTCCTGCTGATCTGGCTGCGCAAATTGGCGGCTTTCAGGCTGCTGGGGTGTCATACCCTGTTCTTGCTGCTGGTCTTCTCCGAATTGGAATAAGGGCATTCCGCCATCATCTGTTAATTGGCTGTGTGGAAATTCCTGACTTGGTGTTGCTGTACTATAAGAATTCGGGTCAATAGTTAGATAGCCATTATTTACACGCTGCAATTCCAGAGGAGCTGCTCCCCGTCTTTCTCTATCCACATTCACATTATTTGCATTGCTTATTTCCTGGAGATCTTCACCTGTCAATGCCCCGGAGTGCATTCCCTGCTCTGTGTTATTATTACATGCCGTGAGCATGAGAATCAGGAAGAGACCTGGCAGAACATTTTTCTTTAAGTTCATTTTTCAATTCTCCTTTAGAAAGTGTTTTATAACTTTCTTATCATATGGAGACATTCATAAAGTATGGGTGGAAAAATAGAGAAGTCATCGAGAGAGAACGTAAACATTGTTTGGCATATCTTATTGATAAAGATAAATAAGGAGGAATATCTTTGAGGCAATATATAATTACAGGCATAAATGGAGCACATTATTATGGATATCCTCAGATGCAGTATGGGCCCTGGTGGCAGCCAATTCATCAAGGCTATCCTTATCACAGCATTTGGCATCAAAGTCATTTTCATTCACAGCATTACAATGCTGTTCCGATGCAAAGAATAATTTGAAACAGAAAAACGCATGTTTAAGGGAAACATGCGTTTTTACATTTTATTATGAGATTTGAACAGAAACTCTCTGTATGGCATTAATTGCATCTTCAAGCTGGTTTTTAGTAACATCATAGTGAGTAACAAAACGCACATAAGAGGGTCCAAAAGTTCCTGAAAGCACGCCTTCAGCTTTTAACCTTTCAACAAACTCCGATGAATTCATTTTAAGTTTTTTTACATCAGCCACAATGATATTTGTATCCACTTGATTTACGATTTCTATCCCTTTGATTTGCCCAAGCTGCTGAGCAAGAAGTTGAGCATTTTCATGATCCTCGGCTAAACGCTCTCTCATATTCGTTAATGCAACAATTCCCGGGGCTGCTATGATCCCAGCCTGGCGGAGTCCCCCGCCTAATCTTTTGCGCCATTTTCTTGCTGCAGCAATAAACTCCCTGCTGCCTGCAAGAATGGAACCAACTGGAGCTCCGAGCCCCTTTGAGAGACATACTTGCACTGTGTCGCAGTGTTCAGCCAAGTCAGAAGCCGGCAGATTTAAGGCTGCGGCTGCATTAAACAGTCTTGCCCCATCAATATGTAATGGAATATTATTCCTTTTTGCAATGCTGTATATTTCTTTCATATTATCAATAGGTATTACGGCACCGCCAGCTCTATTGTGAGTATTTTCCAGACAAATCAATCCAGTTTCCGGATAATGCTGATCTTCTCCCCTAATGGCATACTCCACTTCTGATGGATTCATTGCACCTCGTGTCCCATTTAGCGTCCTTGTCTGGACTCCGGCAAAAGCTGAAGAAGCACCGCTTTCATAATAAAAAATATGGCTTTCTGCTTCAAGAATGATTTCATTGCCCGGTCGGCAGTGTGTTAAGATGGCAATCTGGTTTCCCTGAGTGCCGCTCGTTACAAACAGAGCTGCCTCCTTACCAAGCACCTCAGCAGCGGTCTCTTCCAACTTATTGATTGATGGATCCTCTCCGTATACGTCATCCCCAACTGCTGCTTCATAAGCAGCTTTCCTCATTTCTTCAGTTGGCTTTGTAACTGTATCACTTCTTAAATCAATCATACCCTCACCCTGTCCTTCTCTATTTTTAGTCCATGTTACTGTACTATTCAGTATTTTTCAACAAAGAGAGTAATTAGGGTGTCGCAATAAAGTTCAAAATTTGTTCAAAAGTTGTTTTGATGGCCAAAACCCTGCAATAATGCTATTTGTGCAAAATTATCAGCCACTCTAACACCTTACATTTATTTCCTTCTCACTTTTGTCACAACTTTTCATATTTGCTTATGTTAATATCATTTACACAGTGATAACTAAGTTAAATAAAGGTTTTAAGGATGTTTATGTTTATCAGCTATATATTTTTTTGGCATCTTTGTGAAAACCCGCACATTATTTGTGAATTATTTAACAATAGTTTTTGTCAAAAAGGAGATGAAACATCAGATGAAGAAAATGCTGCTCTCTTTAACAGCTCTATTGCCCTTAATGGTTCTCAGCGGCTGTAATATGGTTGTATTTGAACCTCAGGGCCCCGTTGCAAGAAGCATAACCGAATTAATTAACTGGTCCCTGATCTGGATGCTTCTTGTCGTTGCAGTTGTATTTGGATTATTCGGCTACATTGTCTGGAAATACAGGGAACGACCTGAAAATAAAGATTATGAACCCCCGGAGGAGCATGGCAGTACACTCCTTGAAATTATCTGGACCGGGATTCCGATATTAATTGTCATTGCCCTGACAATCCCGACAGTAAAAACTCTTTATGCTCTGGAAGAAACACCAAAGGGCTATGAAGAAAAAGAACCTATTACAATACATGTAACATCTGCAGACTGGAAATGGATCTTCAGCTATCCTGAAGAAGGCATTGAGACAGTGAACTATGTAAATATACCGGAAGATACGCCAGTTCTCTTTAAGATGACATCTGCAAGCACCATGCAATCTTTCTGGGTGCCAGCTCTTGGCGGACAAAAGTATACCATGCCAAAAATGGAAACAGAATTGTATCTTGTTGCAGACAGCCCTGGATCTTATGAAGGCCAGAACACGAACTTTAACGGCCGTGGATATGCGGATATGAAATTTGAAGTGCTTGCACAAACCCAGGAAGATTTTGACCAATGGGTTGACGACGTTAAGGATACAGCTCCCAAGCTAACGGAAGATGAGTATGAAGGGCTGCTGAAGCCTACTCATTTAGGAAGACTGACATATTCCAATACTCATTTAGAATGGGTCAATCATGCTGATCCAAATTCGAAGGCTTATACAAATCCTGAGCTCTACAGAGGGCATGGATATCAAGGTAAAACCTTCGAAGAAGATGACAATTATAAAAATGAGAATCCAAACGTAATCGAAGGTCATGGCGAAGAAGAAAGCCATGATAGTCAAGAAAACCATGGAGGTGACCATCATGGGCATTAAATGGGATGAGTTTTTTATTACTGGGGACCCCCTTATACTAGGTTCACAGATTGCTATATTGTTAACGATGATTGGTGCAGTCGCTGGCATCACTTACTTAAAAAAGTGGAAATACCTTTGGACAGAATGGCTGACTACAGTTGATCATAAAAAAATCGGTATCATGTATATCATCTCCGCAGTATTGATGTTTTTCCGCGGCGGAATGGACGGCTTGCTGATGAAAGCTCAGACAGCGAGACCTGAAATGGAGTTTTTGAATTCCCAGCACTATAATGAAATCTTTACAACACACGGCGTTATTATGATTCTTTTCATGGCTATGCCGTTCTTAATTGGTTTAATGAACGTTGTCATTCCGCTGCAGATCGGTGCGCGTGACGTTGCTTTTCCACAGCTGAATGCTCTAAGCTTCTGGCTGTTTTTCAGCGGAGCTATGCTATTTAATATTTCCTTCGTAATCGGAGGATCGCCTGATGCAGGCTGGACATCTTACTTCCCTCTTGCAGGCAAGGAATTCAGCCCGGGAATCGGCAACAACTTTTACGCAGTCGCACTGCAAATTGCTGGTATCGGTACTCTAATGACAGGTATAAACTTTATCGTCACGATTTTGAAAATGAGAACAAAAGGCATGACACTGATGAAAATGCCGATGTTCACATGGACTACCTTTGTAACATCCATTCTGATTGTGGCTGCTTTCCCAATTTTCACAGTTGCATTGGCGTTGATGACATTCGACCGTCTGTATGGAACACACTTCTTTACAGTGTCAGGCGGAGGAATGGATATGCTTTGGGCTAACCTGTTTTGGCTATGGGGACATCCTGAGGTTTACATTGTTGCCCTTCCTGCTTTCGGGATTTTCTCAGAAGTTATTGCAACATTCTCAAGAAAATCTTTGTTTGGATATAAATCAATGGTATTTTCCATCCTTGGAATTGCCCTTTTAAGTATGGTTGTATGGGTTCACCATTTCTACACAATGGGATCAGGCCCTGCAGTTAACTCTTTCTTCTCCATCACGACGATGGCGATAGCCATACCGACCGGAGTTAAGATGTTCAACTGGCTGTTTACGATGCGTAAAGGCCGCATAAAAATTACTTCCGCCATGCTTTGGGCACTGGCATTCGTCCCATGCTTTGTTATAGGCGGGGTTACAGGTGTAATGCTTGCAATGGGTGCAGCGGATTATCAGTATCACAATACATTATTCCTTGTTGCCCACTTCCACTATGTATTAATTCCAGGTGTAGTATTTGCCGTATTTGCAGGTCTGTACTACTGGTGGCCAAAAATGTTCGGTTTCATGCTGAATGAAAAAATCGGAAAATGGCATTTCTGGCTCTTTGTTATTGGTTTTAACGTAACATTCATGCCTATGTTCTTCCTTGGATTAAACGGAGCTGTGAGACGTGCATACACATACTCTGCGGAATCAGGATTTGCACCACTCTTCATGCTATCGGCAATTGGTTCGATCATTCTGGCAGCAGGGTTCGCGGTATTCTGCTACAACATTTACTGGAGCATCCGCTATGCTGACAGAAACATCTCAAGCGACCCATGGGATGCAAGAACATTGGAATGGTCTACTGCTTCACCAGTTCAATTCTATAACTTTGCAAAGCTGCCGGAGGTTAAATCCCTTGATCCTTTCTGGCACATGAAGAAAAAGAATGAAGGCTTAACGTTATATGACAGTGAAATTGAAGAGATTCATATGCCAAGCAATTCCTGGCTTCCGATTTATATGGGTGTCATCTTCGGCATCGCAGGCTTCCTCCTTGTATTTGAATGGCACATTGCTGCAGCTGTAGCTGCCATCGGCATTTTTGCTGGTTTGATCATCCGTTCATTCGATTACAATGAAGGCTTCCATGTTAAAAAAGATGAAATTCACAGAATTGAAAATGCCTGGAGAAAAACAGAAGGAGAGGTGCATGATCATGTCAGCTAAAGTGGATACTTCCTTGCCCCTTGAATATCAAACTGAACAGGATCGGATGAATATTCTTGGCTTCTGGGTTTTCCTTGGCGCTGAAATCGTTCTATTTGCCACTCTGTTTGGAGTATATGGTGTATTATATGAACGCTTTGCAGGAGGTCCAACACATAAAGACATTTTTGTGATCAAGGATGTCATGATTCAGACAGTCCTCCTTTTGACAAGCAGCTTTACAATGGGCATCGCCATTTTTGAAATGCGCCGGCATAACCTGAAAGGGCTAATTACCTGGCTGGTGATTACCCTTGCTCTTGGCGCAGGATTCCTATTCATGGAGATTAATGAATTTATCCATTATGCCCATGAAGGCGCAACGATGCAGACAAGTGCGTTCCTTTCCAGCTTATTTGTCTTGCTGGGTACACACGGAGCCCACGTTACATTGGGTATTGGCTGGGCAACTATGGTCATTATCCAGCTTTTAAAAAGAGGCCTTACCCCTACTACAGCAAGAAAAACATTTATTATCGGCCTTTACTGGCACTTCCTTGATGTAGTCTGGATCTTTATTTTCACATTCGTGTATTTGAAAGGACTGGTGGCTTAAATGGAACATCATCAATCAAAAAGCTTCCCGATAAGCCATGTCATTGGATTTGTTGTTTCCCTTGTGCTGACATTTGCAGCAGCAGGTATTGCCTTAAAAACGAACCTCTCTTTTAAAGTTATCATGTGGATCATCGGCTCACTGGCTGTCATTCAGGCAGGCATGCAGCTTTTCATGTTCATGCACTTAAGAGAAGGCGAAGACGGCAAAACGAACTTGGTAAATATGATTTATGCCGTATTTATGGTTATCGTTATTGTAGTGGGTTCAATTTGGGTTCTGACTTCTGGGCACGCTGCTCATTAATTAAAGATAAGCAGAAGCGCCATGTCCAACCGATGAACCAAATAATACAAAAAACCGGTCTCCCTATTGGAGGCCGGTTTTATTTGTATTGTCTGATTCCCTTGCTTCCCTTTGTCATTTCTTCCATTACATTGATAAAAAATCCAAATCCAAAAATTAGCATGGATGATACCATAATGCTTAAGCCGATTGATAAAACATACTCACCCGTGATACCGCTTACAAAAAAGCTGGAAATAAAGACAATTAATCCTAAAAGTATACCTGCTGCTGTAACATTCCTAAAAAAGTGAAGAACCTTTTGCTGTTTTAATGTCATGTTTTTCATCCCCTTTTATTTAATATTCTAACTATGTTCACAAATTTGTCAAACTTTTTGTCACAAATTTGTCAAATTTAATTTGGCAAGAAAAAAAGCCTTGCAAGATGCAAAGCGATTTTCTACTGATATAGTTTTTTAATGTTCTCCAAATCTTTCTTTAAACTGCATATTTCCTGCCTGGTCAGCATTAACGGCATTTGATCGTACAGTGTAATAATTTGTCCTCCCTCATCTTCCTCATGGATGGATAAATAGTTATACAAATTTTCACATTGATTTTTGTTGAGAATCGACTGGGTAGTGAAACTTTTAACCTTTTGGATCTCAAAGGCACTGGTTTCTGCATCAAAGACACCTGTTATGATGTTACCCTGCAATGTGTTTGACAAACAATCACTCCCCTTTTTGAGTAATATACCCATTTTTCATAAGGAGTTTCCTAAGATATGAAAAAAACCTCTTTGAAATATATTCAAAGAGGCAGATTATAATCAGGAAGCATGTTTTTGCGATTGAATAATTTCATCTGATTTTCTCATGATTAATCTAGGTGCCGAAGAAATAATTAATGCTGCTAAAATGGAACAAAGAATAGCAGCACCAAGCATTGTTGCGCCATTTGCCATGAAGGAGAATAATACAGGCGACATCCCTTCTGGCGCATAGCTTCCAAAGAAAAATACACCTGCTATGAAATGCCAGAAATACCTGGCAAGGCTTCCGGCAAACACAGCTAAAACTATCCAGCCCAATGCTTTGTTCTTGTTTCCCCTGTGCAGCTGACTTTGAATTGGCCGGAAAAACAAACCGGCAAAACCAATACAGGCAAATGCGACAAAGTACTCAATAAATGCCTGAAGCGGAGTGGCGATCCAGGCATCTCCCATGGAAATCTGCAAAATTCCCCATAAGAGGCCTGCGATGAAGCTTACCTTAAAACCCCACCTGAAAGCCAAAATAAAGATCGGAATCATCGCGGCGGAAATGGAAATAGACGGTGACAGCTTGATTGATGGCAGAAAATCCAGAATGATGGCAAATGCTGCAAAAAATGAAGCTTCAATCATCGCAGTTAAGCTTAATTTTTTCATAAAAAAATCCCCCTTTAATCGTTGACGATACCCCAAGGGAGAACAAGCAGGCAGAAAATCTCCTTCCGCCTTTTATTCCACATTCCTGCGCTAGCATTATCTAACAGGTTCAAAGGGTCAGAACAGCGAACTGTTCACTCTCAGCAAAATGCTCCCCTTGTGGCACGTTATTGAATTATCCGATTTTAGTATATATGAAATGAAACATTGTGAAAAGGATTCTTTGAAAAAACTTTTTTAATTTATATGCCAGGTTTTCACCCTGCTTGTCACATTTTTTTCACATATTTATGCCATCTGATAGCTGTTGTAGCACACTTTCTTATAAACTATACTATTTTTCCATAATTTACAACGTTTAAAAAAAGTAAAACCCTGTTATTAACAATACTATTTCCTTATAATGTAGGTATGTTCAATGAGGAGGGAAATAGTTGAAATCACGTCTAAAGAAGCCTTCGACGATTGTTTCTATTGCATTGGTGATCACGGTGATTTTGGCGGCGGTTATTTGGACCGTACAAGCAGGAAATAAGGATGTGACAGTTCCGTTTTCTTCTGTGGAAAAAATTATTGCCTCCCAGGATGGAAAGACTGTTGCAGTACAGGAATACAAAAATGGGAAACTGCTGATCACAGCCCCTGATGGCGAGTACATCTCCCATGTGCCTCCCAACAGTGAGATGGTTGATAAATTAGTAGAAACCTATAATATACAATATACGTTCGCAACCACAGGACCTTATACCCCTTGGATTCTGGGCGGTGTAGTCCTTTTGTTTATAGCCATTGGCATTTACCTGTTTAAGTCAGGAAAAGGCGGAATGGGTGCTACAAATACCATGAAACAAAGTGTATCTAAGCCAAAGGCCCTTCCTTCCATTTCACTGGAAGATGTTGGCGGAATTCAGGAAGAAATGAAAGAGGAAATCATGCAGACTCTTTCTATATTAAAAGAACCTGAGCGCTCTCTGAAAATGGGGATTAAGCCGCCGAAGGGAATTCTATTATACGGGCCTCCTGGAACAGGAAAAACATTGCTGGCTCAGGCAATCGCTAAAGAACTTGGAGCCACTTTTTTCTCAACCAGCGGTTCCGGTTTTAATGAGTTGTTCGTTGGTGTGGGAGCTTCCCGAGTAAGAAACCTTTTCCAAAATGCAAGAAAGCATTCTCCTGCCGTCGTCTTCATTGACGAAGTAGATGCATTGGCAGGCAGAAGAAAGCAGCATGGCGGAGAAGAAAGCGAAAAGACGTTAACTGAGCTGCTAGTCCAGCTGGACGGCGGCCATTCCAATGATGGAATACTATTTATTGCAGCGACAAACAGGAAGGATATGCTTGATGAAGCATTCCTCCGTCCGGGACGGATTGACTTCTCCTTCAATGTCCCTCTTCCTGATACAAAGGGCCGAAGAGAGATTATCAATATTCACACAAAAAATAGATTACTGGCTGAGGATGTCATGACAACACTTGGTGATTTAGCAGAAAGCACCTCTGGATTCTCAGGTGCAGATCTTCATTCCCTTTTTGAAACGGCAAGCCGCAGAGCTGTCCGTAACGGCCAGGAAATTATCTCAAAAGAAGATTTGGATTATGCGCTTGACCGGACCATTCTGGGAACAACCACCCGGGCATTGCAGGATCACGGTACAAAGCAGCGGGTTGCCATACACGAAGCTGGCCATGCATTAGTGGCTGCTTTAACAAAACCCGGATCCGTCCGCAAAGCAACCATCATTCCGCGCGGCGAAGCACTTGGGTATGTAGCACCAATACAAAAAGAACTTCACTTATCGACAACAAGTGAATTGCTTGATCAGGTTGCCATGATTCTCGCAGGCGGTGTATCAGAACGAATGATTCTTGGCGAGCACAGCATTGGAGTAAGCGGTGATGTTAAACAAGCCAAGCACATCATTGAGCAAATGGTTGATACCGGTTTACTTGATAACGGCTTTGAGCTTACCTTTAACAAAGGTCAAAAAGAAGCAAAAATGCAGGATCTTTTCCAGAAAGCACTGGAAAGATGCGAATTGATCATTGCAAATCATCACCCTCAATTTGAAACACTGGTAGAGGCCCTTCTTGAAAAAGAAACTCTGGAAGGCAGTGAAGTCCAGAAGATTGTTGGAGAATTGAAGTCTGAAATGGTAATAGCATGATGAGAAACCGGCCCCCCTGCAGGCCGGTTTTTATATTGGAAATGCAGTTCATTAGTAAATATTCAAAAATTAATCCATAATAATGTTATGTAAACAAATGGTTATCTCCTATAGAGTCAGAATAAATAAATGTTCCCATATAAAGGATTCTTCCTCTCTTTTGTTTAATTACTAATATACCTGCATGTTGGAGGGATGGTTCTTTTGTATGATTTTACAGCTGACTTGATTTTTCACTTTCTAATTATGATAATGATTCCTTTTATCCATAAAATCTCTTCACATCGGGGGGATGGCTGGAAGACTTCTGCCCCGCTTTTATCTGTTCTTTTTTTAGCGCTTTTCCTGACTATGACTTTTCCGGTGGAAATTGCAAGCGGTCAGTTTTTTGACTTGAAATTTATTCCTGTTTTTGTCGCCTATTTTTACATTAAGCCTCTTGCAGGCTTCCTGGTTATTTTAGTATTGATTACTTTTAAGGGCTTTTTTTCACCAGGAGATATTTCGATTGCGCTAGTAAATTACGCAATTATGTCTGTGCTCTTTTTCTATGCTTCAAAATTCTATAAAAAATGTACATTTAAACAAAAACTCAGTATAGCTGTTTTATTTTATCTTCCCATTACGGTAACCAGGTATGTTATTTTCCTCCAAAAGGATATTAAAGAAGACGCTGTATACTTGCTATTGTTTTCAGCAGTTTCTATTGTGACTCTTTCTATGATCATCTATTTAATTGAAATGAATCTGCTTCAGGAAATGATGATGCAAAAACTGAGAGATGCGGAAAAAATCAATGCGATCAGTCAGCTGGCTGCGTCCGTCGCCCATGAAATTAGAAACCCAATGACTACTGTAAGAGGTTTTCTGCAAATGCTTAAAAATGAAAAAAACCTGACTGCAGATCAAAAGTCCTTTATTAAAGTTTCTTTGGAGGAACTGGACAGAACCAATCATATTATTAGTGATTTCCTCTCACTTGCACGCCCGGAAACTCCTGTTGTCAGTCAAGTTTCTCTTTCCGGAGTATTATTGGAAGTGGCTGATTTTATGCGGCCATATGGACTGATGACAAAGGTTGAAATAAGGACAAGTATTTTTGAAGGCATTTTTATCATTGGTAACCCAAATGAAATTAAGCAATTATTTATAAACTTAATGAAAAATAGTATAGAAGCAATGCCTGATGGCGGTATTCTAGAGGTTTCAGCATTCAAAAGAAATACTACAGCCGATATACTAATTAAAGATGAAGGTGTCGGAATGTCAAAAGAAAAACTCCAAATGCTCGGTCAGCCCTATTACTCAACAAAAACGAAAGGAACCGGCTTAGGATTAATGATATCTTTTGACATCATCAATCGTTTGAAAGGAAAATATGCAATAGAAAGTACACAAAATATAGGAACCTGCTTTACTATTTCGCTGCCTCTATATTACTCGTCCGAAGTGATCCGGCAGACTTCATTCCAGAACAGGTCTGAAAGTCAGCGTATAAATGAGAGTTAACTCAAAATGACTGAATGGGAATCCTGCCGAAAATTAATGCTCGACAGCACAGGTAGGTGATGAATCAAAACATTAACTTAAAAATAAACCACAGAAAAAAGCCTCCAAAAAACTGAAGGCTTTTTTCATTTATCCCCTGCCGGATGCACGGCCTCTTATAAAGTTTACAACAATGATGATCGCTGCTATTACAAGCAGTATATGAATGATGCCTCCCGCTATTTTAAATATTAATCCGAGTATCCATAATACAAGCAGAATACCTGCTATAGTCCAAAGCATGCAATTCACTCCTTCCTGTTGATTTATTATTTACATACCCCTTACAATCGGGACTAATTCATGAGTAATTGAAAAACACAAAAAAACATTGCCCCACTTTTTACAGTTCTGACAATGTTATATTTTGCAAAGAATGGATACTTCTATTCAGAAAGTATTTCATGTTCCAGCACTTTTGCAGCAAGATCATACAAAACCTTCCTGTATTCAAGGAAGTTTTGCTGCATCCTTTTTGCATCACTGCATATACTATATTCACGGTCGCCCACCTCTTCTAACATCGCTTCGTTGCGGGACTAACCAGACCGGAATGTGGGCGGCCACCTTTTAGGATTTAAACCGTATTTCACCATTACACCGTTTTATTACACACCATGAACAAAGCTGCAAACCACACCAGGCTTGCAGCTTTTATTAATAGGATGGAACAGTGTGAATCACTCTGTGGAAAGATTGCATCTATCTCCAGCGCCTAGCCCCTCGGGTCATAAGCCAAATCACTCCAGAAATTAGGACAAGGAACGCTTCGTCAACGGATACATCGCCCGACCAAAGCTTGCTTTGGAAGGTTTCCTGCGTGATTCGTCATATGCCTGTCGGACTTGCACAGGATGTGCTGGCTTCAACGTTCGCCACAGGACGTGGCGGTTTTTAGTGGAAGTTCATCTGATCAGGAGCTTAAGCTTTAGTTCAAGGTCCTTCGTCAATAAGTTCATAGCCTGGAATCAGTTCTGACAGCGGCACTATTTCTGCTTTCTTTTTATAAACAGGTATATACTCTTTAAGCACATTTACCATCTTTGTTCCTGTGATGCCAACATGGCCGATTGCGATGATGCGTTCATTTTTCACCAGTTTTTCAGCGAGTCTGTCTGCCTGTTTTGTGATATGGGCAGTAGTGTAGATATCATCAAAGAAAATATTGTTTTCAACATATGGTACACCCAATTCATTCGCCAGTTTCCCGACTACACTTTTGCCGGTTGTTTTGCTGTCGAGATAAAATAATCCGTGTTCTTTGCATACTTCCAGGACAATTCTCATGACCCGCTCATTTTCAGTGGCTCTTGAACCCATATGGTGATTCATCCCGACCGCATGAGGCACCTCTTTAATGGCACTCTCCACCCTGCGGCGGATTTCTTCATCGGTTAAATCTGTTGTGATGGCCCCCGGCCCAAGCCAGCTCCTCTTTCCTCTTTTCGGCTCCATCGGCATATGAACGATCACTTCATGCCCATTTTTGCTTGCCAGTTGTGCATCTTCTTTTGTCGTTGGCATGAAAGGCATGATGGCAACCGTTAAGGTCACCGGAAGCTCCATCATTTCTGCTGTTCCCTTCATGTTGTTTCCAAGATCATCAATGACAATCGCCAATTCAGGTTTTACTGGGGCAGAAGTTGTGTGAGTTCCTATACTTGCGAATGAAAAAATCAATAAATATATGCTGAAGAATATTTTCATTTTCCATCCTCCTTTTGGCTAGTATTCCCTGAATCATTTAATCAGTTCCAATGCAAAAACTGCCAGGAATTAATCCTGGCAGTACATTACTTTGAATGCATTTTAAACTCAAGGAAAAGCTCATTATAATAAGCAAGCATCCTTTTTCCCAGATTCTCATATACCTCCAGCCGGGCTGTCATTTCTTCATCCGGATAGAATCGTTCATCTGAGATTGTTTCTTCGTCCATATATTTCAGTGCTTCTTTATTCGGCGTTGAATATCCAACGTATTCTGTATTTTGTGCCGCATTTTCCGGGTCAAGGATAAAATTCATGAACTGGTGGGCCGCTTCCGGATTTTTGGCAGTCTTAGGGATGACCATATTATCAAACCAAAGATTGGAGCCTTCATTCGGAAGCACATATTCCAGATTATCCTTCTCCCACATAAGCTCCTGTGCCGTACCTGACCATACCACGCCAATGCCGGCTTCATCATTTTCCATCAGCATTCTGATTTCGTCACCCACAATAGCTTTAATGTTAGGTGTAAGACGATCGAGCTTTTCTTTAGCTTCGATCAAATGGTCTGTATTTTTGTCATTCAGGGAATAATGAAGACTGTTGAGACCCATGCCCATTACTTCCCTTGCCCCGTCTATCAGCAGGATCTGATTCTTAAATTCAGGGTCCCATAAATCATTCCAGCTTGTGATTTTTTTATCTCCTAAAATATCCGTGTTATAAAGAATTCCAACTGTGCCCCAGAAATAGGGAATCGAATATTTGTTCCCCGAATCAAAAGGCAGGTCCATAAAACGCTGATCTATATATTTCAGATTCGGAATTTTCGAATGGTCGACCGGCAATAAAAGGTCTTCCTCTTTCATTTTTTCAATCGCATATTCAGATGGAACAGCAATATCATAAGCTGTGCCGCCCTGTTCAATTTTCGTCATCATCGCTTCATTGGAATCGAATGTCTCATAGATGACTTTTATGCCTGTTTCCTGTTCGAACTTTTCCACCAGCTCTGCATCTATATAGTCGCCCCAGTTAAAAATGGTCAAAGTATTGCCGCTTGTGTAGCCCTGGGAGGAATTCAGCCTTAAAACGATGTACAACAAGGCAAATGAAACAATTAAAACGGCAGCGAGCGCCTGAACAAGCTTCTTCATTGCCTTACCCCCATTCCATTCGGCTTCTCATTTCGTTTCGTAATAAAGTAATAGCCAGTAACGAGAATGATTGTAAATAGGAAAAGCAAAGCAGATAAAGCATTGATATTTAAAGAAACTCCCCGTCTTGCCAGTGAATAAATCTCAACAGACAAAGTGGTAAAGCCGTTGCCTGTAACAAAGAAAGTTACGGCAAAATCATCGAGGGAATACGTCAGGGCCATAAAAAAGCCAGCGAAAATTCCAGGAGTAATATAAGGGAGAATGACCTTAGTGAGCACATCAAGCCTGCTTGCCCCAAGATCCATGGCTGCATAAATCATGGATGAGCTCATTTCCTCTATTTTAGGCAAAACCATCAGCACGACAATTGGAACACTAAATGCTATGTGTGCAAGCAAAACAGATACAAATCCAAGCTTAAGCCCGATCATTGTAAACAGAATCAAAAACGAGGCTCCAATAATGACATCCGGACTGACAATCAGCACATTATTCAGTGAAAGAAGCGTGTTTTTCACTCTGCGTTTTCTGGCATAGGCAATGGCAAGTGCTCCAGCTACTCCAATAATCGTCGAAATAGCTGCAGATAAAAGGGCAATAATAACGGTATTAAGGACAATGATGAGCAATCGGCTATCAGCAAACAGCTCCCGATACCAATCCAAGGTGAAGCCTTCGAATTGATACATGGTCCCTCCGCTGTTGAATGAATAAAATATCAAGTAAAAAATCGGGGCGTACAGGATGATAAAAATAAAAGCCAAATAAAACGCTGGCCATTTCCTGTTCTTTTTCATTATAAGATCCCCCGCTTTCTTCGGCCTGTCAGCAACATAATGATTACCATTGCGATAATCAGGAATACAGCAATGGTCGAGCCCATTCCCCAGTCCTGTGTCACAAGGAAATGCTGTTCAATGGCTGTTCCAAGAGTGATGACACGGTTTCCTGCAATCAGCCTTGTCAGCATGAATAAAGACAGTGCAGGGATAAAGACGATCTGGCATCCCGCTTTTACCCCATCAAGTGTCAATGGAAAAATGACACGTTTAAATGTTACCCAGGAAGACCCGCCTAAATCATTGGAAGCATCAAGAAGGGTTGGATTCAGTTCATCCAAAGAATTAAATATCGGCAAAATCATAAAAGGAAGGAAGATATATACCGACACAAAGATAAAGCTGAAATCAGTGAACAGAATTTGCCTGCCCCCTATTCCCATCGCATCCAAAAAAGCATTCGCTGCCCCATATGTACCAAAGATGCCCAGAAAAGCATAAGCTTTCAAAAGCAAATTAATCCACGATGGCAGGATAATGAATAAGAGCCACAGCTGCTTATGTTTAGTCTTAGTAAGCAAATAGGCCGTCGGATAAGCGATCAGCAATGAAAATAATGTAATTAAAAAGGCATACCAAAAGGAGCTTAGGGTCATTTTTAAATAAACGGGTGTAAAGAACTTTCTATAATTCTCCAAAGTGAATTGCCCTTCAATATCAAAAAAAGAATAATACAGAACAAGAAGCAATGGAGCTACAACAAAGAGGGCAATCCACAGGACATAAGGAATTAAATAAAAGTTGCGGGAATTAGTCCTCATGGCTTCCCTCTTCATAAGCTTCAAGACGCTTATCAAATTCCTCTTCTGTTTCCCCATGCCTCATGACGTGTATTGCTTCGGGGTCGAAATGAAGGCCAATTTGATCCCCGACTGTCGCCTTTTTGGTTGAATGGACCAGCCACTCATTGTCATCGCTGTCATAGCAGCTGATCTCATAGTGGACTCCCCTAAAGAGCTGTGAGTCAACTTTCACTTTCAGTTTCCCATCTTCCGGTGCGGTAATAGCCAGATCTTCAGGCCGGATGACGATCTCAACATCTTCATTTGGCTCAAAGCCGCCATCAACACACTCAAATAATTTGCCGGCAAACTTTACCTGATAATCCTGGATCATCGTTCCGGCAACAATATTGGATTCCCCAATAAAATCTGCTACAAAACGATTAATCGGCTCGTCATATATATCAGTAGGAGTTCCGCTTTGCTCGATGCTTCCGCTGTTAAGCACGAAAATTTCATCTGACATGGCCAAAGCTTCTTCCTGGTCATGTGTGACAAAAATAAACGTAATGCCCAGATTTCTCTGCAGTTCCCTCAGTTCATATTGCATTTCGGTCCGCAGCTTTAAATCAAGTGCAGACAAAGGTTCATCCAGGAGAATAACCTCTGGTTCATTGACAATCGCACGCGCGATGGCAACACGCTGTCGCTGTCCCCCTGACATTTCTTTAATTTCACGATTTTCGTAGCCTTCAAGGTTCACAAATTTTAACGCTTCTTTAACTTTCTTCTCAATATCCGCTTTCTTCATTTTTTTGATTTTTAAGCCGAATGCAATATTTTCATACACATTCAGATGCGGAAATAGAGCGTAATCCTGAAAAACAGTATTTACTTGCCTTTTGTTGGCTGGAACATTATTTATTATTCTTCCATTAAAATAAATGTCCCCCTCAGAAGGTTCAGTAAAGCCGGCAATCAATCGCAATATGGTCGTTTTCCCGCAGCCCGATGGCCCTAAAAGGGTATAGAACTTCCCGCGTTCAATTTCAAAGCTGACATCCTTTAAAACTGGCGGGTCATTATCATATCTTTTAGTAACGGAATTAAACCGAATAATAGTGTTATCTGTCATCTAACTCTCCCTATCTATCGAAATTTACAGCACTTATGTAATGTTAAGTTCAAACGTATAATATCATATATTTCCCGGAATCTGACATAAATTGTTGTATATACTTAACATAAATAAACCCCGCATCCTTTGATGCGGGGTTTATTTATGTTATACTCCGCGCTTATTGCCCCATACATAGGTATGCAGCTGCGGAAGTACTTTCACATCCTTCAAATCACTGTCATGTATCGTTTTTTCAATTAGCCAATCATATTTGTCAAGCAATCTCTGCAGCAAATTTCGATCATCAGCTGTAACGGTATCATCATTTCCCACCTGCAGATAAAACGGAACACCGGGATAGCGCTTATGAACGTTTTTTGCATACTCATAATCCTTATCATCAAAAACAACAATCTTCAGTGAGAACTGCTGGCCAGCCTTTCTTTTGGTCTGAAGATTATTCACAATATAATCGAGAACATCAAAGTCTGTATCCATGCCTGAGCTTGGCGGTTTTGGGGAAAGGGTCAGTTCATCAATTTCATAAAACCAATCCTGCCATCGGCTTCCCTGAGTTTCCAGGCAAATCTTAATTTTCTCCGCTTTCAGCAAAGAAATGAATTCACTCAAATTTTTTAAAAGAGCAGGATTACCTCCGGATATTGTCACAAAGGAAAATCCATCGCCGCCAAGCTCTTTGAGCTCCTTCCAGATTTCATCCGGCTCCATCTGGCGGATGCTGTCTTTTGCACTTCCATCCCAGGTAAAGGAGGAATCACACCAGCTGCACGAATAATCACATCCTGCTGTACGGACGAACATCGTTTTCTGGCCGATCACCATCCCTTCACCCTGAATGGTCGGCCCAAATATCTCGAGAACAGGAACTTTACTCAACCTCCATCCACTCCCTTCTTGCTTCCGCATAGCTTGTAGGAGTTTCAAAAAGGCGCACAAATTCGACTCTTGCACCGCTATATTGCTCATTTCTGTTTTGGAGGCTTTCTGCCATTTTTTCATAAATCCAGACAACCATATTCTCTGCGGTCGTATTCATTGGCGGCAGCGTTTCATTCAGATACTTGTGGTCAAGGAATATTTCAATTTCGTTTTTCCAGATTTCTTTAATGTCTCCGAAATCAATCATTAACCCTCTGTTATCCACGAATCCGCTTAGGCCAAAAATCACCTTGTATGTGTGCCCATGCAGGTTTTTGCATTTGCCTTCATAGCAATGCAGATGATGGGCTGAATCAAAAGTGAATTCCTTGCTGACCATTACACGCTTATGATGGTATTTCAGCTGATCGGGTTTAATATCCTCATTAATTTTCTGCAGTTTTTCAACAATCCTGAAACCGTACATGGCTTAAAGCTCCTCCTTTTCTTTGAGGTATTCTTCAAGGCCATTTTTCCTTAAATGGCATGCAGGACACTCACCGCAGCCATCAGCCGGAATTCCGTTATAGCATGTCAGGGTTTTCTCACGCACATATTCAAGGGCATTTAATTCATCTGCCAGCTTCCATGTCTCAGCTTTGTTAAGCCACATTAAAGGTGTATGGATTACAAACTGGGCATCCATTGATAGATTAAGTGTGACATTCAATGATTTTATAAACATATCTCTGCAGTCAGGATAGCCGCTGAAATCTGTTTCACACACCCCGGTTATAATATGCTTTGCATTAGTCTGACTGGCCAGGACACCTGCAAATGACAGAAATAAAAGGTTTCTCCCAGGCACAAATGTGGATGGCAGCCCGCCTTCCGCTCCGTCCTTTACTTCAATTTCATCCCGGGTCAGTGCATTTGGTGCCAGCTGATTCAATAGGGACATATCCAGAATATGGTGCCTGATCCCCAGCTCTTTTGCTATTTGCTGTGCACATTCTATCTCCAGCTTATGACGCTGATTATAATTAAAAGTGACTGCTTCCACTTCTGCAAAACGTTCCTTTGCCCAGAATAAGCAAGTTGTACTATCCTGGCCGCCGCTGAACACAACGATCGCTTTATCATTTTTCATATTAATATTCTCCTTTAAAATAGAAAAACAGGACCACTAAGAAAGCAGACCTGTTTTCCTTAGTTTTTTAAAGAGGGTAGCTAGAACCTCTACCGTGTACACGGATTTTGCTATTGAACTATCAGTTAATATTATCATCTTTATTGGCATTTTAGAAGGTTTTAATATATACAGCAAAAAAGTTTAACTATTCCAAAAAAAAGTGCGCTATTGCTTGCACTTTTTTGCGTTTTAATTTTCGGAATCGGCTTCCAGGAGGTCCCAGGCTGTAATCATGCCTTTTGGTTTTTCAGTCGGCTTTCCATTCTCGGTAACAATGATCCCTTCAAGCTTTTCATTTTTATTTCTGGATTCCTCAAATGTATCCTCTAATTCAAAGATAGATGTATCCTTGCCGGCAAAAGAGATTTTATGTTTTGATTTCTTGTTGAAAAGCTCTTTTATTTTCACCTTTTTCAACTGGATTGTTTCTTCAGTAAAGTGCTCAGCCATCCATTTCACGATATCCGCAGAAGTTAATAGCCATGAGTATTCGTCATTTCTCGAGTAAATCGGGAATTGGGAGTGTGAAAATTTGTTGATGATGGCCAGTACATCAGTTAGCTTGCCATCTTCATAGAAATAAAATACCGGGGTTGCAGCTATGGAGAGGGCGGTTTTAGGCTTTTCAAAATAGCCGGCAATTCTTTCAATCTTCTCTACCGTCTTGAAATGAGGCTCCGCAATATAGTAATCAAGGTCTATTTTTTCATGAACAATAGCATTTCGCAGCTTTGCAAACTGGTGCAAATCTTCTTCGTATAATCGAATCAGCGAATGATTTTTCTGTATTTCTATAAGTTTATAAAATTTATCTGTTCTGGCGTTTTTAGCAGATTGTTTTAAGGCCTTGTGAATACGGTTAAAGGCAGCCTCAAACCTTTCTGATAAGTTTTTTTCTATAGCTTCTTCCAATATGATCTCTCCCTAAATGGTAATGTACCTCCTCTATTCCCAAAATGATGGACCAAATAAACTTTGAAGATATTGGTTCGCCTGCTAAAAGAATAATTTGCACAAATAGAATTTTCAGTCTATTATAGAATATTATATTCTTTAGCTGGGGACATTGCATAAATATATAACTTTACTAATAAATTTTTTCGTTCTAGCGTTAAAAAACATGACTTTACCTTTTTTTAGGAAAGAATATTGAATGTATTTCTTCTGAACGAAAATGAATATTTATTATTACCGAATAATATTTTATTCCTCAGGTCAACAAATATACTATGAAAGCTGGTGAAATCATGAGATACACTTTACACCCCTTGGGGGATGACGCTGTTCTTATTGAGCTTGGGACAGAAATCAGCCTGGAAACACATCAGAAAGTTCAGTCGCTGACTGCCTTTCTCGAAAAACATCCTCCCGAATGGATGATTGAATACATACCTGCTTATACAACTGTAACCATTTTTTATAATCCAATTGAGGCCTTTCAGCTTTCAAACGGACAGCTCCCGTTTGATTTCGTGTGTTCACTGATAAAACCGCTTATTGAAGAGCTGAAGGAAAATGATTTGCCGGAACCTCAAATCGTTGAGATCCCGGTTTGCTATGGCGGGAAATTTGGGCCGGATCTTGATTTTGTTGCGGCACATAATGGGATTACCCCTGAAGAAGTAATTGAAATTCACTCTTCAGGCAGTTATCTGGTCTATATGATTGGATTCGCACCAGGGTTCCCTTTTATTGGCGGAATGTCAGAACAAATTGCGGCACCAAGACGCGATACACCGCGTTTAAAGATTCCCGAGAGAACGGTAGGGATTGCCGGGATGCAGACAGGAATTTACCCCATTGAGACGCCAGGAGGCTGGCAGCTGATTGGGCGTACTCCTGTTAAATTGTTTCGGCCGACCGATCACTCCCCTACCCTCCTGAAAGCAGGCGACCATATCAAATTCAAGCCAATCACTCTGGAAGAATACCATCATTGGGAGGAGACGGAGCAATGATTAACGTTTTAAAGCCTGGACTCCTTTCAAGCATCCAGGACCTTGGGAGAACCGGCTATCAAAAGTATGGCGTGATTTCCAGCGGGTCTATGGATCCTTTTTCACACCGGATGGCCAATCTGCTGGCTGGAAACGATGAAAATGATCCTGTTTTAGAAATAACGATGATGGGTCCAGTTCTAACATTTGAAGAAGATATACTCATTTCGATTTGCGGCGGGGACCTTTCCCCTTCCATCAATGGCCAGCCTGTTCGAACATGGAGATCCCTTTTTGTGAAAAAAGGCAGTGAACTAAAATTCGGCAGGTGCCGTAAAGGGTGCCGGGCCTATCTGGCTGCTGCTGGCGGATTCGCCGTTCCTGAAGTAATGAACAGCAAATCCACTTACCTGAGAGCAGGCATTGGCGGCTATAAAGGCAGAGCATTAAAGTCAGGAGACCTGCTGGAAACCGGCAAACCCTCTCTCCAGTCATTGAAAATAACGGAGTATTTGTCAAAACAGATTCTTAATAGGCCTTTTGTTGAAAACGACTGGGGTATTGCATCAGAACTAATACCGGACACAGCGGCAGAAATCAGAATAACAAGGGGCCGCCAATTTGATTTATTTTCTGAGGAAAGCCAGGTTCAGCTTTTTAAACACGCCTTTGAAGTGACCTCACAATCGGACAGGATGGGATACAGACTAAATGGCCCTTCCCTTTCGCTATCAGAACATGCTGAGCAAATATCTGAAGCCGTAAACTTTGGTTCCATTCAAGTTCCTCCGGATGGAAATCCGATTGTATTGCTGGCTGATCGGCAAACAACGGGGGGGTACCCAAAAATTGGACAGGTTGCTGCTGTCGATCTCCCTCTTCTGGCGCAGGCCAAACCCGGAGATTCCTTAAGTTTTGCAGAAATATCAAATGAAGAGGCTCAGCAGTTATTAATTAATAGAGAAATAAAATTAAAGGAATTAAAGCAAGGCATATTTTTAAAAACCAGAGGAGGAAATTAAGATGCACATTGTAGACATTAATTGTGATATGGGAGAAAGCTTTGGCTCTTACAAGATGGGGCGCGATGAGGAAATTCTTGATTATATTACTTCTGCAAATATTGCATGCGGCTTTCATGCCGGCGACCCTGCGACCATGCGAAAAACAGTTAAGATGGCACTAAAGAAGAATGTTGGCCTGGGTGTCCATCCGGGGCTCCAGGATCTGCATGGATTCGGCCGGAGGGATATAAATATAACCCCTCAGGAAGCTTATGACTTAGTGGTTTATCAAATTGGCGCTTTGAACGCTTTTGTTACATCAGAAGGCGGAAAGCTTCAGCACGTAAAACCGCACGGTGCATTGTTCAACATGGCCTCAAAAAGCGCACCGTTATCTGAAGCAATCGCAGAAGCGGTCTATAAAGTGGATCCTGAACTGATTCTTTTCGGGCTCTCAGGAAGTGAATTAGTAAAAGCCGGAAGGAAACTTGGACTCCGCTCTGCAAATGAAGTGTTCTCAGACCGTACATACCAGGAAGATGGATCCCTCACTTCAAGAAGGGAAAACAATGCACTTATTACAGATCATAGCGCAGCTGTAAATCAGGTAATCCGCATGGTCAAGGAAGGAAAAGTTCATTCTGTCCAGGGCACTGATGTTTCCATTGAGGCCAATACAATATGCATCCATGGTGACGGGGAAAGCGCACTTGAATTTGCTCAATACATTCCGAAGGCATTGAATGAAGCGGGAATTCAGGTAGCAAAAATCAGCGAGTTTTTGAAATAAAATAGGTATTAATGGAGATAATGTAAAATTGGTGCTGCTGCTTATATGCTCCTGAATGACCGTATAAATCAAGCTATTTATTGCAGAGATTCGAATGTTCTCATCGGCTTGAAATAGTCCAAATGAATTTTGATAAGATAGCGTGAAGGCATTCACTGGCGACTGTCGGGAATAGTTCTTTTGAAGCTGAATAATTCAAGCGCCAATGTCACTTATCACCCGGAATAGTTCCGTTGAAGCCGAATAAGTAAGCGCCAATTGCACTTATCACCCGGAATGGTTCCGCTGAAGCCGAATAAGCAAGCGCCAATGGCACTTATCGCCCGGAATAGTTCCGTTGAAGCCGAATAAGCAAGCGCCAATGGCATTTATCAGGGGGTATAGTTCCTCTGGAGCTGAATAAGCAATTTCGAATGAAGCTCAATCAGACTAATAGTGTTGGTGCAAAGTAAAAAAGCACGACAGATAACCACAAATAGAATTATTGGGGGAAAATGAATGAAAAAGCAATCAAATGCCAGTCTACTGCTTGGTGCCGCATTCCTTATGGCCACTTCTGCCATTGGACCAGGCTTTCTGACACAAACAACAGTATTTACAGAAACCCTGCTTGCGAGTTTTGGGTTTGTCATTTTAATTTCTATTATTATTGATATTGGAGCACAGATGAATATCTGGCGAATCATTGCCGTTTCTGAAAAGCGCGCACAGGATATTGCCAATGATGTTCTTCCGGGTCTTGGTCATTTCCTTGCTGCCCTGATTGTCATGGGCGGTCTTGCTTTTAATATTGGGAATATTGCCGGTGCCGGGTTAGGTACAAATGTTATTTTCGGCATATCCCCTGAAATGGGCGCCCTTTTAAGCGGAATTTTGGCAATCGGCATCTTCCTTGTAAAAGAAGCGGGCAGATTAATGGACCGTTTCACACAGATTTTAGGGTTTGTCATGATTGGATTAACTCTTTACGTAATGTTTACGGCACAGCCACCTGTTGGTGAAGCTGTTGTCAAAACGTTTGTGCCGGATAAAATTGATATCCTGGCCATTATTACGCTTGTTGGCGGAACGGTTGGCGGTTATATTACCTTCGCTGGCGGGCATCGCTTAATTGATGCTGGAGTCAAAGGAAAAGAAGCTCTTCCGGAAGTCACGAAGAGCTCTGTCAGTGCAATCGGGATCGCATCCATTATGCGTATCTTCCTGTTCCTTGCAGCACTAGGTGTGGTTTCACAGGGCCTAGCACTCGATCCATCCAACCCTCCTGCTTCTGTCTTTCAGCTGGCAGCAGGCAATATTGGATATAAGATGTTTGGAGTAGTCATGTGGGCAGCTGCCATTACTTCTGTTGTCGGTGCAGCCTATACTTCGGTATCATTCATTCGGACATTGAGCCCAGCTGTCGAGAAACATCATAAATGGGTCATTGTCGGTTTTATCGCCATTTCTACATTTGTTTTTGTTTTGATCGGAAAACCGGTAAAAATATTGGTTTTAGTTGGTTCCTTAAACGGTCTTATTCTCCCAATTGCATTAGGTGTAATGCTGATTGCTGCTTATAAAACCAAAATTGTCGGCGATTATAAACATCCTCTTTGGATGACGATTTTTGGAGTCATTATCGTGATTGCCATGTCTTACATGGGGGTTTATTCATTAATCAATGGAATCCCTGAGCTATTTAAATAAGCATGAAAGGAGATTTTTATATGAACTCCCCTTTTCAATTGAATCCCGATGAGGCACGCAGATTGATCCGTGTCCAGGATTGGGATAAACCAACTGCAGGAATGGCAAATGGCTTTATTCAAGCCAATCTGGCTATATTGCCAAAGGAGCTGGCCTTTGAATTTCTGCTCTTTTGCCAGCGTAATCCTAAATCCTGTCCAATCATCGATGTGACTGAACCAGGATCACCGGTGCCAATGCTGTCAGCTCCAAATGCTGATATTAGAACCGACCTGCCAAAATACAGGGTATATAAAAACGGAGAGCTCGTTGAGGAGCTTTCAGACATAACCTCTTATTGGAATAATGATATGGTAGCATTTCTGATCGGCTGCAGTTTTACGTTCGAAGACGCATTGCTCAAAAATAATATCCCTATCCGCCATATTGAGGAAAATCGGAATGTCCCGATGTATAAAACAAATATTGGGTGTGTGGGTGCAGGCCAATTTGAAGGCCCTATGGTAGTGAGTATGCGGCCGATGACAGAGAAGGAAGCGATTAGAGCTGTACAGGTGACAAGCCGCTTCCCATCTGTCCATGGGGCTCCTGTCCATATTGGAAATCCTGAAGCAATCGGAATTAACAATATTCAGCATCCTGATTTTGGAGACTCTGTGACCATTAAGGAAGGAGAAGTACCAGTTTTCTGGGCCTGCGGGGTTACCCCTCAGGCAGTCGCCATGCATGTGAAGCCGGAGATTATGATTACTCATGCTCCGGGACATATGTTTATTACTGACTTGAAAAATGAAGAGTTTTCGGTTTTATAGGAAAAAGGCGTCCAGTGGGCGCCTTTTACTTTTTATTTTTCAAATAATTCAGGGCATCATGATGGTCCTTTTTCATAATCTGTTCAATTATTGGGTCTGCGGGTATGACTTCCCTGCTTTTTTTATTGATTGTCCTGTAAACGGGCCTGATCGACGAAACACTGCTTTTAACTTTCCATTCGCTATCCTGGAAGACAATTTTCAAATCGATGAGACCGAGATGATTGCCCCAGTATCCAGCCTGGACAGCAGCAGTCCCGTTAATGGTACCAGCCTTTAAGTCAATTCCAGGCAGCTTCTGCAGTTCATCTTTAACTGGAAAAACTGAATGGCTGTGCCCGAATAGAATGGCATCTAATCCTTTAACTTTACTGAGGGCATGGACTGAATTGCCCTTTTTTTCATCCAGCCCTTTATCAGATTGGAGACCGGTATGGGCAAGAGCCACAATAATATCTGCCCCTTTACTTTTCATAATAGGAATAAAATGCTCGGCAGTTTCCTTTATATTTTTCACTTTAAGGTTTCCGCGAAAATACTCTTTATTCCATTCCGCCACAATCGGTGTGATAAAGCCGATGACTCCAACTTTCAGCTTATGCTTTTCCCCGGCTGTATCTGTCACCTCTTTCTCTATGATGGTATAGGGATTAAAATAATTCAGATCATCCTCATCGATCTGATTGCTGTCTTCAACATATATATTGGCATTGACATAAGGAAAGTTAGCTCCCCTGAGGCTTTCTTCCATAAAATCAATTCCGTAATTAAATTCATGATTTCCCACTGTCGCAGCATCATAAAGTAAAGTATTCATGGCTTTAAAAACAGGATGGACATTAGCCATGTCAAGCGGATGGCTTCTATAGGCATATTCATCGAGTCCATTCCCTTCAAGAATGTCTCCATTATCAAATAGAAGGGAGTTAGGCGACTCATTTCTTGCCTGTTTAATCAAGCTGGCCGTTCTTGAAAGCCCAAACTCCACTGTTTTCCTGCGGTCTTCGTAATCATAACCAATCATGTTCCCATGCAAATCAGTGGTTTCCAACAGGCGCAGATGGATGGTTGGCGGTCCGGATACTTCAGCTTCCGTCTGGTTCCAGACAATCAGCAGGGCTATGAATAATAACAGCGTGATTAAGTATTTTTTCATTCCCTTTTTCATTCCATTTCCCCCAGATGATCAAAGATTAGTTTTCTTATTTTCTCTAGATGCAAGAAAATTAATCAGAGATTGGGGACTTAAGTAAAAAGAAGATAAAAAGGAAAATTTTGAAACTTTTTATCATTCTATTCGTTATAAAAGAAAAAGAAAAAAGGAGGTCATGCATGGTTAAACAAAAAAAGTTCCTGGTTTGGTCATTGTTATTTTTTATTTTAGAATCAATTTTAGCAGCAGGTATTTCATTTTTTCTTCACTTTCCTCTGCTTGATACTCTTGCCTACAGCAGCTTTATTCTTTTGGCATTCAGCTTATTTGCTTTTTCACAGGGTGATGCCTGGACAAATAATGTGATTGCAGATTCAAAGCTGAATCTGATGACTCATATGAATGAAGAAGAAAGAGCGGATTTCTTCATTCATTTCAATCCGTTTCTTACAGGGACTTTTGCTTTTTTTATCGTTGGAATAATTATTACCGGGTATTTGTTTATAAGTTAATTTTATTTTTATGATAGGCTGTTGTTTAGTTTTTAATGATGTCCGTTACGTTCCGCGGGGAGGAATGAGAGCCTATTCGGGTTCGCCTGCGGGATCTCTCATTCCCCTCTCCTCCCGCAGTACATTGAATTGTCTTCCGTAAATCATCACCGCACGAAGAAAATGCATAAGCATTTTCGAGGATCAAGTACTCTCCGCTCCAATCAACTCAGCAGATTAAATAAAATTTAGAGTTAAAACTTTTAAAAAAACTATTATTGTTTGTAGAGAGTTTTTAATATGATTTTCTCCCAGCTTTTCCAGTTCATAAGGTTTTTCAGGCGTATTCTTGTGCGGACACCCTTTCCTGCCGGATACCTGAGTGCAGGTTCTTTTTCTCTGAGGATGCTCACTGCTTTTTTCGCAACGATTATCGGATCTTCATAAAATGGCTCTCCTTGTTCAAGGTAATGTTGAATTTTTGTCATATATGGATAATAAGGTGAGTCTTTTTTCAAGGATGATTCAGCTATCTTTTTTCCAGTTGTCCAGATGCCGGTCCTGAAGGATCCTGGCTCAATCAGCACAACATTTACGCCAAACGGTTTCATTTCAAGTCTAAGTGATTCACTCCATCCCTCTACAGCAAATTTTGATGCGGCATATGGCGATAAGCCAGGAAACCCGATTCTTCCGCTTATGGAACTCACATTTATGATGGTTCCTGTTCTTTGTTTCCGCATAAATGGCAGTACCGCCTGAGTAACTGCAAACGTTCCAAAAACATTTGTCTCAAATTGATTTCTATACTCCTCCAGCGGTATTTCTTCCGCAAATCCTGCTCCTGCATAGCCGGCATTATTGATTAGAACATCAATGGAAGGCAATTGAAGGATCAGGTTTTTAAACATTTCAATGGATGAGGACGAGGTGACATCCAATTCGTGAATGGATATCTGTTCATGAACTCCCTCTTGTCTAGCTTTCTCCATTAACTTATTGCTTTTATCCGTGTTTCTCATTGTTGCAATAACTTGAAAATCATCCTTTGCGAGCTCAATGGCCATCAAGGCTCCAAACCCGCTGGAACAGCCTGTAATGGCAGCATATTTTCTATCCAACTATCATCATCCTTTCTGCGTAATGATTTTTTCCATTTCGACTGTAAATAGATATATAATTAAATGAAAAAGTATTATAAAATAGTAAATATATTGATAATAAGAGGATGAACAAGGTGGCACACATATTTTTCAGCATTTTCCTGCTTGTATCCGGTTTGTCTTCATCTGTGCAGCAAAGCCAGGAGCCGATTGATTTCAATGTACATCTGAAGGGAAATGCCATTGTTATTGATTTACCTGCCCTAAAAAGCCCTGCTTTGAGCAGCACTTTAGCAGCTCCAGTAAAATTAACGGTGAAGCTGACCTATTATAAAGTATACCGGACACATTTTCAGGCACTAAACTCCGATGCAATTCACAGAAGTAATCAATATATGATCCCATATATGTTCCAGAGTAATTATCTCCGCATTTCCTGAAATTTTAAAGAAACTTAAAAAGTGTGGAGGAATGAAGTTGGAAACGATTAAATCATTTTTAAATAATAACGGCATAAAAAGATTCATCATTTTTGGAATTATAGTCCTGGCTCTTTACCTGTTGAGGAGCATGATTAATTTAATTCTGATTACATTCATATTTTCATTTTTGATGGATAGGCTTGTGAAGCTTGTCCTTTCGAGATTTAAACTGAATAGAAAACTGACTGTCATTACCCTTTACATGGGAATTATCGGCCTGCTTTCTATAGGGATAATCAAATATCTTCCTTTGATTGTATCTGAAATATCACAGCTGTTTAAACAGGTTGAAAGCTTTTACACCCAAAAACATGACAATATAGTAATTACATATATTGTTCAAATGCTCGAAACAAATGAAATTACGAAATATCTTGAACAGGGATTTGCCTTCCTGCTTCAGTATTTTTCCGATATTAGTCATATTGCCATCCAGGTATTGCTGTCTCTAATACTTAGTTTGTTTTTCCTGCTCGAAAAACCGAAACTTATCGAATTCACCTTGAAATTTAAACACAGCAAAATCGCTGACTTTTATAATGAAATCGAGTATTTTGGAAGTAAATTTGTGCAAACATTCGGAAAGGTAATCGAAGCGCAGTTTGTCATTGCCACTGTGAATTGCATCCTGACAACACTTGCACTGTGGATCATGGACTTTCCTCAGCTAATGGGATTGTCGATTCTTATTTTCCTGCTGGGATTAATTCCTGTTGCGGGTGTCATCATTTCGCTTGTCCCGCTATGTACAATCGCCTATTCTCTCGGCGGATTCATCCAGGTATTTTATATAGTACTTGTCATTATGGTGATCCACGCCATTGAAGCGTATATTTTAAATCCGAAGCTTATGTCTTCCAAAACGGATTTGCCTGTCTTTTATACCTTTATTGTCCTGATTTTTTCTGAACATTTCTTCGGTGTTTGGGGATTAATCGTAGGTATACCAGTGTTTGTGTTTATGCTGGATGTTCTGGAAGTCAAGAGCAATCCGCCGAAAATACAGTAATTTAAAAACACACAGTCCCGCTGTGTGTTTTTTTATCTTTTTAGAATCCCTCTTTTATTATCGGGCTGCTTCAGCCAATGCCTGAGCCCTTTTCCTGCGTGTAGTTCATCATTATATCTGGGAATGACGTGCAGGTGGCTGTGAAGAATGGATTGATTTGAAGCATCGCCCACATTCCAGCCAAGCGTATATCCATCTGGAGCATACTTTTTATCTAAATAATCCTTGGCTTTTTGCAGAAGTTCATATGTATCATTCCACTCTTCCGCCGTCAGGTGAAAAGCATCGGAATGGTGCGCTTTTGGCACTATGACCCCACAGCCCTCCAATACGTCCTGTTCTTTATCGTGCTGAAGAAAATAACAAGTGCTGTTTTCAAAAATGATATGTTGAAGAGGGTCCTGGTGCGGTCTGCAAAAAGGACAATGCTCCTGATAAGGCACTTAATTTTCCCCTTTCTGTGCAAGGTGATTTATCAGCAAATTCACTAAAGCGGCTTTATGTGAATTCTCATCGAATGCTGAGTTATTGATTACAGCCTTTCGGATGGACAGCTCCTTCAAAATTTCCTCTTCAGCCTTCCTCCTGGCTTCAAGAACCTTTAAAGTGCCTTCTGCCCCGCTTAAATGATTTTTCTTACCATATCCTTGACCGGTATAATAATGGATAAAACCTTCAGACCAGGATGGCGGCCGTTCATTTATCGCTTTCCTGAAAGACAAGTCAAGGTTATCCTGACTGACATAAATTAATATCGGATTCAGCTTTTTCACGGATTTTTCCAATGCTAATACATAATTCCGAACCATTGTAAGGGGAGCTCCATATTTAATCATACCGACTGTAACTGGATTCTGTAAAAAACAGCATTCAAAAATATGTACCTTTTTGCCGCTGGCAGCTCGATTGGAAAATCGTTCCCAATTATTGATTAGAAGTTTCATATTTTGCTCCAAAGGAAGCTCATAGATATCATTTTTAGATACTTTCTCATAAAATGTGTCTGGCATATCAGGTCCAATCTTTTTATACGGCACTAAATAGCCAGTATCTTCCGGAAAACTTTTTTCAATCATCCGGTCTCTGAATGCACTGTATTCTTCAAGCAATCGATGCCACTGGTCGTTTTCAAAATAGGCGACGCTCTCATAATCTGCCGGGTGATCCAGATCACCTTCGCAGAATAGCTCTGATTCAATACCGTTTTGCATCAAAACTTCATGAACCAATCTTGCGGTAGTAGATTTGCCTGAACCAGGGAGACCCTCAATTAAAATTAATTTTGTATCCATAGAATCACCTTCATAATATTTAGAATTCCCATTCTATTGTAATGCATAAAAAGAAAAACAAACAGCATTATTAACTGTTTGTCTCTTGGATGATGTTTATTTTATTTCCGTAAAAGCATTAAACAGATTTATCCAGACAGGCAATCAGGCGCTGCTCGATATCTAAAGCCAATTCTTTTAGATTCTGGTTATCAATCATGCTTATTAACGCGCTTGGCCTTGGCAGCCCTATCTTTGTTTTCCCTTTTTCTTTATATACGACAATTTTACATGGGAGAAAATATCCAACAATTTTATCTTCTTTCAGTACCCGCTCAGCCTCCTGCGGGTTACAGACTTCTAGCACCTTAAATTCCTCTTCCAATTGAAAGCCTTTTTCTTCAAGCTTTTCTTTAATATCAAAAGTCCAAAGCACACCAAACTGTTCATCTTTTAAATGTATTTCCAATGCTGTAATTGCTTCTTCAATGGATTTCTCTGTTTCAATAGTGTAAGCAAAATTTATGGCAGTCACCTCTTTTTATTTCCTTCTTAATGTAAACAGGCTGCTGTTTTTTACTATGGAATATTAATGGTTTTGGGGAACTGCCAAAATGTTTTTTATAACAACCATTTGTTGGTGTGCGGCTGAATTTCCGTCGCCATGATCATATAAAAGACGGCACTCAAAATTATTTGCGTTGTTTGTTAATTTCCATTATCAAAACAGTCAGTGCATCGCTCATTGGGGAGGCTTGCATGTTATTAATGATTTGTCCTCTTCTTTTTTCAAGTTTATCCAGTGACTCAATCATGCTGTCTTTTGTTAAGTTCTCTTCTTTCAATGTAAGCGAGAATCCTTTTTTTAAGAAAGATTCTGCATTTAGTATTTGGTCTCCCCTGCTTTGTTTTTTGGTTAGCGGGATGATGAGCATTGGGATTTTTAAAGACAGGAATTCAAAGATGGCATTTGATCCTCCCCTGGTGACGACAGTATCTGTAGCAGCGAGGATATCAGCAAGCTCATTGCTAATGTATTCGAATTGTCTGTACCCTTTAACATTTATTAAACTGTCATCCTTCTGCCCTTTGCCGCAAAGATGAACAATTTGGTATATAGCAGTCAGCTCCTGAAGGGATGCCCTGATTGTTTCATTAATTTTCTTAGCGCCCAGACTGCCTCCCATTACAGTCATAATTGGTTTTTCATCTGTAAACCTAAGAAACTCCTTCCCTCTCTCCTTATCACCTGAGAAGATTTCCTTTCTGATCGGAGATCCTATGGCCTTAGTCTTTTTCGCAGGAAAATGTGCTGCTGCTTCATCAAATGAAGTAAAAATCCTGTCAGCAAACCGCTGGGAAATTTTGTTTGCAAGTCCTGGCGTCAGATCACTTTCATGAATATAAATAGGTATTTTTAATGAGCTTGCCGCAATAATAACAGGCACCGATACAAATCCGCCTTTTGAAAAGACAAGCTTTGGCTTCAATCTTTTGAGCAGCTTTCGAGCTTCGATAATCCCTCTTAACACTCGAAAAAAGTCTTTTGCATTTTCTTTATCCATGTAACGCCGGAGCTTTCCGCTGCTAATTCCGTAATATGGTATGTTAATCTCAGAAATCAATTCTTTTTCGATTCCTCTTATCGAACCGATATAGTGAATATCCCATTCTTTTTGAGAAAGTTCATTTATTATGGCAATATTCGGAGTCACATGCCCGGCAGAGCCGCCCCCTGTAAAAACGATTTTATTTTTCTTCATTTCCTACCTGCCTATACAATTTTTAATTCCATTATATATCTAAGATACCAGTTTAAGTCCGATTGCTGCACTTAATACCATTGCAATAAAAAATATCCGTTTGGCATCTTTGGGCTCTCCGTACAGAATCATGCCAAGAACAGCTCCTCCAGCGGCACCAATTCCAGTCCAGACCGCATAAGCTGTACCCATTGGCAGCTCTTTCATGGCCAGCGCAAGGAACAGGAAGCTGGCGCCAAAACCGCCAACCAGCAGGAATAAGGATTGCCAATTCCGTTTTTTGTGCAGGCTGTTAATCATGGTTACACCTGTCATTTCAAAAAGGCCAGCCAGAATTAAAAACACCCAGCTCATGAACTTTCAGCTCCTTTTGATTCATCTTCATTTGTCACTAGCTTTAAGCCCAGAACACCTAATAACAAAATAAGAACCAGTATTATTTTAGATAATTTCAAAGGCTCTCCGAAAAATATGATTTCAGATAAAACTGTACCAGCAGTGCCTAAGCCAACAAAGACAGCATAAACCGTTCCCACAGGCAGGACTTTGCCAGCCATGATCATCAAATAAAAACTGACTGCTATGCATAGAATGGTCCCTGCCCATGATAATGGATCATCCGAATGCTTTAAACCAATCACCCAAAACACTTCAAAAAATGCGGCTATAAATACCTTCAGCCACTGCATGAAATCAGCCCCTTTTAAACGAATAGTATTCCCGGAAAAAGAAAAAAGCCCGGAAGATATCTGATGAACAGTATCTCCCAGGCTTTTATCCTTCCGTGGCATAGCTAATATTGCTATGAGTTTTCTCTCGGACCAGGCCAGCAGCTGCTGCGGAACCCTAGAAAACCTTTTTATTAGATTTACTGGCATTATAACAAAATAAAATCAGCTTTTCCATAATAATAGATGAAAATAAATATCAAGACACATGATCAGCAAGGACATATTCTTTTTCCCATTTCCTGCTGTCTGACATTTCAGCTGATAAAGAATGCGGTGAGCACGTGGATGCAAGATGGCTGATTGATGGCGGATAGGGACTTATCCTAATATGGCCTTTAATATAGCTCAAAGCCATTTCATAGTCGAAATCACGGCAATAATCAAAATAATAATGAACGATTTCGTTTTTAATCCGAAATGAGGGATAGATTCTTTCAATAAGAACCAAAAGCTTCAGCATCTGTGTTTTGTTCATTTTACCAATCCTTTATTATTATGTTAATTCAATTATTGCCTTTTTTACTAAAACAAAACCCCTGCATCTCCGCAGGGGTTTCGCTTTACATATCCAATTCAAGCGCTACCGGGCAATGATCGCTGCCCATAATGTCGCAGTGAATCTGTGAATCTAGTATTCTTTCTTTTAGCTTTTCGGACACGATAAAGTAATCAATCCTCCAGCCGATATTCCGCTCTCTAACCTTGGCCATATATGACCACCAGGTATAAGCTCCCTCAGCATCAGGATATTTATAGCGGAATGCATCAACAAACCCGGAACCCAGCAATCTGGTCATTTTTCCGCGTTCTTCATCCGTAAACCCTGAGTTGCCCCTGTTGGATTTAGCATTTTTTAAGTCTTTTTCGAAATGTGCCACGTTTAAGTCCCCGCACATGATCACAGGCTTAATTTTATCCAGGCCGAATAAATACTCCCGAATCCGCTCTTCCCACTCAAGGCGGTATGGAAGCCTGGCCAGATCACGCTGTGAATTCGGAGTATAGACATTGACGAGATAAAAGCCATCATACTCAAGCGTGAGGATCCTGCCTTCAGGTTCTGTTTCCTCATCATTCAATCCATAGCGGACAGAAAGCGGCTCTTTCTTTGTAAATACAGCTGTACCGGAATACCCTTTTTTTATCGCATAATTCCAGTATTGGTAATAGCCTTCCAGTATAAGTTCGATCTGTCCTTCCTGCAGTTTGGATTCCTGAATGCAAAATATGTCTGCATCCACTTCTTTGAAATAATCCATGAATCCTTTTTTCACACATGCCCTTATGCCATTCACATTCCATGAAACGAGTTTCATTGCTATTATATCCCCTTATGTTAAAAAATCTGCCTGATTACAACATTACCATGGAAATTCAATACTTGCACAGTTAAAGTACTGTAACAGGAACGGCAAATCCACAAGAAAATGCAGCCTATTTTTATAAGCGTTGCTTTATTGCCTGAATATCATGGTACCGGCATTCATCTGCACTAATTTGATCTTTTCACCCCGCTTAATACTTTCATATAATGATGCCGTCAGCTCAAAGGATTTGCCATTATCCAGCCGTATCCAATATTCTTCATGGGTGCTAAAGTTGCTTAAGTAATTATCAACCGAAGTCAGACGATATTTCTCATCTATTTCCCCTTCGTATTCAGTCATTTTGGTCTCCGCAGCTACAAGACCTGAAATGAACCCGTAATAGACGACCAGCAATACGGCTGCCATTTGAATGTAAAGACCTGATTCCATCCACTTTTTCAATTGTTCATCCCTCTGTTTCTATTGTTTGTAGTGAGCTACCCTCAATAGATTGGGATAAACCTTAGAATTTCAAACGTCTATACAATAAAAAATGCCCAAATTAGTGGGCATTTTTCACATTATTCTCTTACTGCATCATATAACAGTATGGCTGCTTTTTCAGGTGAATCCGCCTGGCTGATTGCAGAAATAACAGAAACACCGTCAGCCCCTGCCTTAATTATAGGAGGTGTATTTTCAGGAGTAATTCCGCCTATTCCTACAACAGGAATTTGGATATGAGCAGATCTTAATTCTGTCAAAAAAGTAAGTCCCTGAACGGCTTTGGCATCTTCCTTTGTGGATGTCGGATAAATAGGCCCTATCCCAAGGTAATCTGCGCCTTGACGGATCGCTGTTTCCGCTTCCTGCATGCTGTGCACTGAGACTCCCAGGATTTTGCTGCCAATTTTCCTGCGGACCGCATCGGCTGGTTCATCGTCCTGGCCTATATGGACACCATCTGCATTTATTTTAAGTGCCAATTCGATATCATCATTTACAATAAAAGGGATACTGCTCTCTTTGCAGATTGCTTGAAGCTTTTTTGCGAGCGATTCCTTTTCTTTGCCATGAAGGCATCCTGCTCCTTTTTCACGGAATTGAAATAACGTAATTCCTCCTTTGATGGCCGATTGAAGGACTTTTTCAGGATCCTGATGGCAATTAGTGCTGCCCATTATAAAGTATACTTTTAATAAGTTTCTCATTGCCTGCGGATTAACGGCCATAAACTTCAGTCTCCTTCTTCCTTCTATTGAACGCCCAGTGATTGGTAGGACCATGACCGCTGCCAATTCCCAAGTCAAATTCAATGGCGGCCTGGATGAATTTTTTCGCTCGATCAACAGCTTCTGGCACAGAAAGACCGTCTGCGAGGCCAGCGGTAATGGCAGCCGAAAAAGTGCAGCCTGTTCCATGTGTATTGGCGGTTTGTATTCTGCTGCTCTTAAATTCCGAAAAACTTTCTCCGTCAAATAGAAGGTCTGCTGCTATGTCCTTTGCTTCGTCATGGCCGCCTTTTATGATGACATTTTTTGCTCCAAGGTGATGCAGCTTTTTTGCTGCTTCTCTTTTATCCTCCAGCGAACGAATCCTTATGTCCGTTAAAACCTCTGCCTCTGGAATATTCGGGGTAATCACCATAGAGAGCGGAATAAGACGCTTCTTCATCGCTAATATCGCTTCATTCTGAAGAAGACTTGCTCCTCCCTTTGCAATCATCACTGGATCTATGACGACATTTTTCCATCCGTATCTCACGATTTCATTGGAAACACTCTCGATTATATCTGCACTAAAAAGCATTCCTGTCTTTACAGCGTCAGGTCTGAGGTCCTCTCCTATGGACTGAATTTGAGCAGACACTGCCTCTGCTGTCATTGGATAAACTCCCTGAACGCCCTTGGTGTTTTGAGCCGTAACAGCAGTCAAAGCAGACATGCCGAAAACACCGAGTTCCTGAAATGTTTTTAAGTCTGCCTGAATGCCCGCGCCGCCGCCGCTATCTGAACCCGCTATGGTTAAAGCTTTATTCACTTTCATTTAAAAGCCTCCTATCCGATCGTTTTTTCAAAAGATCCATATGCTTCAACATCTGCAGCAGAAATGTTATATAAGCTATTCAAAAACTCTGCTTGGAAAGTTCCTGGGCCTTTGCCATCCGATTTTTCTGCTGCAATTTCTGCGGCAGATCCATAAACGACCAATGAAGCTGCTGCTGCTTTTACAGGATCCTTTTCAACAGCAGCGAAAGCTCCTATTACAGAAGTAAGAAGACATCCGGCACCTGTTACTTTCGTTAGAAGAGGATGGCCATTGTTAATGGCAAATGTGGATCTTCCATCTGAAACGATATCCTGTTTTCCTGTGATAACAGTGACTGCACCAAGTTCTTTTGCTGCCGACTTAGCAAGCTCAGAAGTGTTCCCTGCTGCTTCAACTGCATCTACGCCCTTAATACTCCATTTCTGTCCTGCTGCGTTGGCAATTTCTGCTGCATTGCCTCTTATGATGGTAATATCTAATTCTTCTAATAGTCTTTTAGCTGTTTCTGTACGATAGGCCGTCGCGCCGACACCAACAGGGTCAAAAATGACCGGCACTCCATGCTGATTTGCTGACTTACCCGCTATGAGCATGCTTTTTACTTCTTTTTCAGTCAGTGTTCCCATATTGAGAACCAATGCGCCAGCTATTTTAGCCATGTCAGCTGCCTCTTCATGTGCATATGCCATCACTGGTGATGCCCCAATAGCCAGAAGGCCATTTGCCGTAAAGTTGGTTACCACCACATTGGTGATATTATGTACCAGAGGATTTGTATCTCTTAGTTTTTCCAATAGGCTGCTAATCTCCTGAATGTTCACATTAATTCCTCCTTTAATTCATAACTAGTCCGCCATCCACAACCAAATTCTGTCCTGTAACCGCCCTTGCCCAGGGAGAAGCGAAGAAGACTATTGCATCAGCCACTTCTGCAGGATCTGTGACTTTTTTTAATGGAGTTGAGTTTTCGATAATTTCAAAGACTTCCTCGGATGTCGAAGCACTGGCGTCTGTCGTTCTTAACAAACCGCCTGATACCATATTCGCAGTAATCCCATATTGGCCCAGCTCATTCGCCATATTCCTGGTGAAGCCTAATAGAGCAGCTTTGCTGGTCGTATAGTCATGGTAGGGTACAACTGGATTCTGGAATAGATTGGTCCCAACCGAGATTATCCTGCCAAACTCCTGTTTTTTCATATCTTCCAGACCAGCCTGGACTGTGTTTAAAGCCCCAAGAATTGCACCTTCGAGCTGGTTTTTGTAATCGTCCCATTTAATTGTTTCTGCATCTTTTTTTGAAATAGGGTCAAATTGAAAGTTCACCAGTGCATTATTGACTATGGTTGTAATGGGGCCTCCAAAGTGTTCCTTCGCCTTTTGAAACATTGATTTCACTTGACCTCTGTCCCGGATATCAGCACGAATGGCAATGGCTTTTTCGCCAATTTCCTTCTGTAGAGCATGTGCTTTTTCCTCGCTATGGAAATAGTTAATGACAACTCTCGCCCCTTCCCTCGCGAATGCTTTTGCTGTTTCTTTGCCCAGCCCTCTGCTGCTGCCTGTAATAATGACAATCTGATCGTTAAGATTCATAGAAAATCCTCCTTATTGATAGCCAATTCATTTGTTTTTGAGAACAAAATAAAAACCAGATCCGAAATTGGACCTGGCTGAATAATCTAAGAGAAAAAACATCGTTCCCCGCAATTACTACTTTCCTACGCTGGTATGATCCAGATCAGGTCCGAAGGGTAAAAAACAGTCCGGTTTCTTTCTCAGCCCGCGAGCATCGGGCACCCCTAGCAGTAAAACTATTAAGTTGGCTGATTTCATCTTAGCCTGAAACGTTAAATCTGTAAAGTCTTGCAATTCTGCCTGTTCCTCTTTAAGGTTTAAATAGAAATACATAACTTGGAGGAATCAAAGAATGGCTGAACACCAATTCCATTTAAAAGCACATTGGCCTGGACTTCGTAATGATGTTGGAGAAATTGAGACTGGAGGGCTGAAAACAAAGGTTTCCATTCCCCCAGAAATGGAAGGTCCCGGAATCGGAACAAATCCGGATGAAATGCTGCTTGGGGCTGCAGCAACTTGTTATATCATTACCCTGGCAGCCATGATGGAACGAAGCAAACTCGAAAAAGAAGACCTTACGATGGAATCAATTGGAATTGTGGATGTAACCAAAGGAGTGATTACGTATAGGAAAATTATTCATCGCCCCCTTATCTTGTTAAAAGCTGATGCGACAGAAAAGGATCATTCACTTGCGCGAAAGCTGGCGCAAAAAGCTGAAGCATCCTGTATGATTTCCAGGGCGATTAAAGGAAATGTGGAAATAGCACTGGAAGAAACCATTCTAATTGCCAAAAGAGCATCCAAATAAACCAAAAACCGGCATGTTAGCCGGTTTTTAATCTTAGAGAGCCCACTTTCGGATTGCTTTTGCAACACCAGCGTCATCATTAGTTCCCGTAACAGCATTGGCTGTTTCTTTCACAATATCCTGGGCATTTCCCATTGCTACTCCCCAGCCAGATTCCTCTATCATGGCAATATCATTTAAGCTGTCTCCCATTGCCATTACATTTTCCATCGAAATGCCAAGAATCTCAGTTACCTTCTGGATACCTCTGGCTTTATTGATGCCCAGAGCATTTACCTCAATATTAGTTAAGCTGGAATTTGTAATTTCCAGGTCCCCTTTTGTTCGAAGCTCTTTATGAATGAGTTCCCTGATCTCATCATCTGATATATCAAATCCAAATTTAAGCCATTCATGGTCATGAATATTTTCTGGCATTTCATTCATCCAAACTTGTTCGCAGCTGGTTGCCCAGAATTTGGTCTTATGTGACTGGGATAAATTCCACATCCATTCCATTACTTTAGAATCAACAGGAGTCCTTGTGATTAATTCTCCACCAGGGCCAAATATTTCACTGCCGTTGACCGTGATCAAATAGGAGTTCAATTCCAAAGAATCAGCATGATCGCCTGCCGTGAGCCTGGATCTTCCCGTGCTTAAAATAACTTCAATCCCTTTTTCCTTCGCCTCCCGTATTGCCTTGCGGTTTTCATCTGGAATTTCCCCTCTGGAATTCAACAAGGTTCCATCCATATCAAGAGCGATTAATTTGATCTGTGGAGCAATATTTGATTGTGACATAATAATCTCCCTTCTTTCTTGCACAATAAATCCATTATATAAATAAATAATCGTCCCATCAAAAACAAAGCATTTGGGCAGAATCATTTATTCGAAAATAGCGATCATTATTCCCAATCTAATTGTATAGGCCAGAATTACTCAATATGAACAAATGAGGAAATGATGAATGTTCCTTGTTATTTTTGCTCCTTCTGTTCTTAAGCTATGCATGGATGTGGTTTTATTTAATCGGATTAAATAATCAGGCGCAGACCAAATGGTATGCGCTTTTTTTGTATAATCTTAATAGATGCCAAAAGTTGAAGCGATTTACTTGTATCTGTCGTCTAACTGTCAGGAAACAAAAGGCAGCCGGAATCGGCAGCTGGCAATTTAGCAAGGAGGCAGTCATGTGAGCTCTGATGATTATGTAAAACGGTCAATTGCTGATCAAGTGGATCGTGCTCTCGTTCTTGAAATGATCATGGATGAGTATGGAACCGTTTTGAAGAGATTGATATACAGCTATGTGAATGATTGGAATGCGGCCAGCGATTTAACACAGGATACCTTTATTACTGTTTATGAGAAGCTGGAAAGTTTCCAGCAAAGATCTTCTTTTAAAACATGGATTTTTACAATCGCTATTAATAAAAGCAAAGACTATCTTAAAAGCTGGCATTATCGAAATATGGTCCTGAATGAAAAGGTTTTTTTCCTGAAGAAGGATAGAGAAAAAGATCCGGAAGCTTCATTTCTTGAACGGGATGAACATCAGGAATTGCTAAAAACGATTGAATCCCTCACAGTAAAATACCGGGAAGTCTTCCTTCTCCATTATTACCAGGATCTCAGTCTGGCTGAAATAAGTGAAACCCTTAATATTCCTATTTCTACTGTTAAAACAAGACTGTACAGAGGACAGGAAAAAGTGAAGAAGATACTATCTGCTGCAGAAAGAGGTGAACAGCATGGCTGATCTGAATCAGGAAGTGAAGAAAGAGTTGAATGCTGCATGGACGAAAGATTCTGTTTTCACAGAAGAAGAAAAACAGAGAGTCAGAAACCGAATCGCCACTTCTGCTGCTAAAGGCAGGAAAAAAGACTATGTTCCTAAGCTTCTTTCTGCCGCTGCAGCTGCTGGGTTTGTCCTGTTGATTGGCGGGATTGCCGGAATCCAGACAGATGACTTTAACAAGCAAAATGGACAGGAGACTGTCATTTCAAATAAAGATTTTTATTCCGGCCTTACAGAGGGTGCTATGCTAAATAACTGGAAACTGAATGGTTACGAGAAGGATTCATATGGCCGCATAACTGCAGTTTTTACTGGAAAGGCAGCGGTTACAGGCATTCTGGATTTTCAGGATGAAATTGTATACTTTCAGCCTGATCGTGATTCTTTAAAATTGCTGCCGATCATGGATGGCAAGACCATAAAAATAACTTTTAATGAAACCGATCAGGAGATGCTAAAAAAGGTATTTGGCACAGCCGCACCCATTAAAGCAGAAAGTGTTTCTTTAATTTTAGATGGATATCGCGCACCGGAAGGCGCTGTACATCAGGCTGAAGTCTTGGAGCTGGCAGCCCCAAAAGAACCTCAATTCCATGCTGTTCCATTCCAGCTGGCCCTAAATATTAATGCGGAACTGGTCCTGCCGGAGCCTTTAAACCATGTGTATAAAGAATTTTCTTTAAGAGGAACGGATGAGATCTTAAGAGGTTTAAGCCCGGCAGAAGTATTCCAGCTGTACTTATTTGCTGAAGAAATTGAAGATTATTCTACTCAATATGCATTGTTTAACCATGATCCGGAAATCGGAAAACCATTCCCTACCCTGAATCATTACCTGAATGCTATAAGCGAGTCGCCATCGATCCCAGAAGAACAGACATTATTGCATAGGGTGAAGAATGCACATTTAGAAGAAGTCATTAGCGATGACTCTTCAGCATATATTTCCATATCTGAAGAGGATGGCTTTGGATTCGGCCTCAGCAAAAACAGCGAAGGAATATGGAAAGTAAACTGGATGCCAACCCAATAAATTGGCTGAGCTTGTACCGTTAATGGTGCAGGCTCTTTATATTTACCTAAATAGGCCACCAAAGAACACAATGATTGCTAATACGGATGAAAGAAACAGGGTGAGGATAATGGAAAATAATACATGAAAACCCGCTTGCCAGTTTTGGACTTTCTTTAAAACAAAAACACTCACGAGGAAGACAATGACTGTCAGAAGCAGAAGAAGCGAAAATGGACGATGGCCGATATTATTCAGATAAATATCATACAGAGGCGAAAAACCCAGCAGCAAAAATAAACCAAGACATATAAACGATAAGATGAAAACAAAATGGCTTAGTTTTTCCGGCATGGTTAGTCCCCCTTCTATAAAATGGACTTCTCTTAATAAATTGTATGAAAACATATGATTTTATAAAACTTGTAATTTATTCATTGTTTTTATATGGTATAAATATCTTTAGGTATACTAAATAAAAAGAAGGTTTTTTTGTGAATAAAAATTTATTGATCACTTTTCTTACTGCTGTATTAGGTGCAGTATTATTTTCATTAATGCATATTCCGGTCGCCTTTTTGCTTGGTGCATTGACTGCTGTTATGATTGGAAGCCGGCTCAGCAGGATTCCGTTTTATTGGCCAGCCGGATTTCGTGATGCGGGGATTATCATCGTCGGATACAGCATCGGGCTTTCATTTACACAGGAAGCAGTTCTGCTTATCCTGCAGAAGCTCCCTTTTATTTTGCTCGTTACCGTCTGCATGGTTCTCTTTAGCGGCATATCTGCACTTCTCATTGCGAAATTAATGGGCATCGACTATCCCACGGTTTTAATCGGCAGTATTCCCGGAGGTCTGTCTCAAATGATTCTTCTGGCAGAGGAAGTCAAAGGAATCGATATCACGGTTGTTACCTTTATGCAGGTCGCACGGCTTTCCATGATTATCTTCATTGTTCCTGTACTGGTATTCGGACCTTGGCTGAATGTCCCGAGCGGTTCCGGTTTTGAAGCCGCAGAACCTTTATGGGGTCATTTATTCCCAGATATTTTACTCTTTGTCTTTGTTTCTTTTGCCGGCATAATCCTAAGCAAACGCCTGAAGCTCCCTACCCCGTACCTTCTCGGTCCGATTATGGGAACAGCGGCCCTTGTCCTTTCCGGTATAAATGGACCCGGACTCCCGCCTGCTGTTTTGGATTTATCACAGCTATTAATCGGGGCTCACATCGGCATGATGATGAAGCCTGAAAAGCTGGACAGTAAGGTCAAAACCATTTCTCTGGCTGCCTTAAGCGGCCTGCTGCTTATTGCGTGTTCGGTGCTGCTTAGTTTTATGATTATGCACTTTTTTCACCTTTCCCCTGCCACCAGCTTTTTAAGCCTGGCACCCGGAGGAATGGACCAAATGGCCATAATGGCTCATGAAACCGGCGCCGACTTAGCCATAGTAACAGGCTATCAGCTATTTAGGCTGTTTTTTATCTTCTTTGTAGTACCTCCGTTTTTAAAATGGAGCTTTTTAAAGTTTAAGAAATTGGAATCCACAAGCTAAAAGAAGGGACTGCTAAGCGGCAGCCCCTTCTTTTGCTATTTATTTAGTTAATGACAATGGCCTGTGATCCCATTAGCTCCCAGGCTTCTATAAACTGCTGTTTGGGCACCTTTTTATTTTTTGTGCCATACGGGTCGTTAATATAAATATATTCCTCATCATATCCGGTAATTGCAACACTATGCATCTGGAATGTCACTTCAACTGGCCCCCCCGGTGTATTCCAGGTTTCAAAGGATGCTGCTGGCGATAGGCTTGCAGTTGTAATAATCCAGACTGGCGATCCTTCTGCAATTTTTTCAAGAAGCACATCAAATGGCTTGCCAGTCAGATTCTCGGCACGTTCAGGAAAATACTTTTTCGCCAGTTCGAAAATCGGCCCCTGATAAACGCCTAATCCTGGTCCATCCTCCATGTTGCCGACAAAGCCTTCATTGGGATTCCCGTATTTACCTCCGTTATATCTAAGCGGCACCCGGTTAATTTCCTGTGCTAATTTATTTTTAGATACTTGAATGCCTTCATAACTTATAATCATTGCTAAACTGGTAATCTCACATCCATTATACAGACGGGGATTATCCATTTGATTGTACAATGGCACATCCAGGAGAACGGATTTCTTCTGAATTTCCTGCTTTACAATCGGTACATGCTTTGCCTCGGCATGCGGAACTGCACTATAGTGAATTTCATTTTGTTTTGACGGTTCATTGCTCCCCATCTTTATGCTGCCAAAAGTAAGCGTCAAACTGACCCCGGCTGCAACAGACATAGCAATAATTCTATTACCCAATTTACCCTGCTCCCTCTTAATCTAGCTGTTTTTTTTATAACATTCCAGTTTGATAAACTCAGCTTCCATTGTGACATAGCCGCCCTGATATGACAAATAGCTTGCTGACTGGCAAATTCTTTATGTTTTTTGTCAAAATGAATCCTTTTTGCTTTTTTCTGATGAATATCGTCTTCTTTTGATAGCTTTTGTCAGGCGGCAGGAAAAAACGGGATATCATGCTGAATAGTTAGTTAGAAGTTGTTTCGGAACTGGCATCCGAAGGATTCAGAATCTATTTTTTATGAAAGGGCTGAGTAAAATGGATACGCAATATATGAAAGCTTATACAATTAAAGAGGTTTCGAAAATACTGAATGTGCCTCCTGGAACATTAAGGCAGTGGGAAAAGGATTTAAATGGACTTTTGCTGATCCCCCGGTCAAAACAGGGAGCCCGCTTTTATACAGACCATGAAATTGCATTGCTTGAAAAGGTGAAGCAGATGCGCGACAAAAATTTAAGCAAGGATATGATCCGTGAATTAATGCAGAAACATATGGACTTTGCTTCTGAAACCGGTTTAGAAGCAAATGAAACATCTTTGGCGGCTATAAATCAGGAAACAGGATTACATACAGAGCATCAGGCTGCAATGGACGCCGAACAGTTCATGGCATTGATGGATAGTTTCAGGGACAGTTTAATTGCAGATGTCAGAAATGAAATTCGCAGCGGCGTTCGAAAGGAAGTTTTAGACGAAGTGAAAAAAGAAATTAGCAAAGGATCATTGCATACTGTTAAAAGCCTGTCGGATTCGATCTATAAATCAGGAGAAAAAACGAAAGCAGAAATTGAATCACTTGGCGCAAGGATTGAGCAGTCTTCTGAGAATACTTCCGAAGCGTTCGGAACCCTATCAAAAAGGGTGGCGAAAAATACGAAACGCACTTCAGATCAAATTCATCATTTGACAAACAAGCTGGCAGAATCCTCGGAAGCATCTTCTGAAGAGTTCAAAACCATGATTCATTACATTTCATCTTCTGCAGAGGTGACCAGCACCGAAATCAGCTCGCTGATTGAAACGTTAAACACAGACAGAGAAATTTATATCGATACCATAAATAAAGAACGCGAACAATACTGGCATGAGGTAAAGCAGCGGGAGGAGGTTTTTCAGGATATGATTGTCTCATTCCGAAGCGCGGCTGCTGCACAGGAACCCGGGAAAAAATGGTGGGAGTTCTGGAAATAGGTTATGTGATTTATTTTTGTTGTGTGTCAATTAATTTATGTTCATTCATAAAAGAACCAGGAGAATATGTTCTTCTCCTGGTTTTAATTTTGCCTTCTATCTGATGCTTTTTGGTTTGGGTTTTAATAGAGGCCCATTTACTGGGAGCCTTCACATTCAATCTGATAATGAACCCGGATTAATGTTTTTCCCGTAAAAAATTTCGTCCATCTCCGTTGTGAGCCGCTCAGTGATCTCTTCAGCTTCCTGGGGATCAAGCTTGTCCTTCGTGTAACCAAATAAATAATTATCCAAATCAAAATCCCTTATTTTACATTTTGTGTGAAAAGTGTGTGCCTGATAAATATTCACGTCAATCATATCAAAATCTTCTTTTGCTTCTTCAGGAATATAATTTTGGATCGAACTAATATCATGGTCGATATAGAGTTTTTTCCCGTCCTTGTCCCGTGTAAATCCCCTGACTCTGTAGTCGATTGTCATGATATCCGTATCAAAGGAATGGATGAGGTAATTAAGGGCTTTTAGCGGGGAGATTTCTCCGCAGGTTGATACATCTATATCAGCCCGGAATGTGCTGATTCCTTCGTCCGGATGATATTCAGGATAGGTATGGACGGTAATATGGCTTTTATCGAGCTGCATGACTACATTATCAGGCAGCGGGCCAGGAGATTCATCATAAGATTCATCCGGGACTTCTACTACCGGTCCTTCAGATACCAGGACGGTCACACTTGCGCCTTGTGGCACATAATCCTGCTGTGCAACATTCAGGACATGGGCTCCAATAATGTCGGAAACATTCTTTAATATTTTTGTAAGCCGCTCCGCACTATATTCCTCATCAATATAGTCTATATAGGCTTCTCGCTCTTCCCTCGTCTTGGTGTAACAGACATCATACATATTAAAGCTGAGTGATTTCGTCAAATTATTAAAGCCATGGAGTTCAATTCTTTGTTCCGGTGTTAATTTCAACATTTCTTCCCCCTTTGCAGCAGCTATGCATCTGTTCATTTTTATAATTATGTTACCCAAACTATCCTTTTAAAAACAGAAAATATCTAATCGCGCAGCCAAAAGCGTTAGAGAAACTGCCAAACGGGGTAGAAAAATAAGGAAGGCATCAATGTTTTGCATTTCCGTATTTTTAAAACTTATAATGAATGGGCATACCTTTGATATGGGTAGAAAGGTATATGGGAGGAGATTTATTGAGGAAGTTTTTATTTATTTTTATCCTGTTAATTATCGGTTTTGCCTTTTCACAGCCAGATGGGAAATTGGCAGATGAATCTAATTCAGGAACTGTAATTGATAATATAAAATCTGAAATTCAGCTTTTAAAAGACAATGAAGATGTTCTAGCTATTTTAAGCGGTGTGATGGAAGAGGCACAAAGCTGGGCAGATGAATTCCTTCAGACATTCGGGCAATATACCGGCGAGAAAAATCAAGCTCCAGAGGATAAAGCCGAAAAGCCTGTTTTGGAAGCCCCTGATGAGCAAACCTTTTCTATTCATAATATAGAAATAGGCGATGATAAGACGGAAATCGAAAGCAAGCTCGGCCCCTCGAAACGTTCCTCCGCAAATGAATTTGGAACAGATTGGCATGCTTATCATGATCAATATCAAAATTTTGTAATGGTCGCTTATGACAAGCAAGAGAAAGCTGCAGGCATATATACAAATCAGGATTTGATTTCTTCATCAAAAGAGATTGCCTATGGAACGCCAAAGACTTCAGTTTTGCAGCAGCTTGGAGAGCCGCTGGACAAAATGAGAAAGGGCTTTGTCATCTATCAGCTTGAAAAGAATCGGGATTATGATCTATACGAAATGGATGGGAATTATGTAACCATATTCTATGATAAACATCGTGACAATACTGTAACTTCAATACAAATAATCAGTAAATCACTTGAGGAACAAAAAAATTCCTTTTATGCTGATGCCAGCAGCTCTCTTAAGGAAGGGTTTGAATATCAGCTTTTCGATATTACCAATGCCGAGAGAGTAAGTCACGGAGTGCCTGTTATGGAGTGGGATGATACTGTGAAGGAAACGGCGCGAAAGCACAGCAGCGACATGGCGGAAAACAATTACTTTGACCATACCAACCTGCAGGGCCTATCCCCTTTCGACAGAATGCAGGCGGATGAAGTTTCATTTATGGTCGCCGGGGAAAACCTTGCTTCCGGCCAATTCAGCAGTATCTTTGCTCATGAAGGATTAATGAACTCACTCGGCCACCGCAAAAATATTCTTCGTGCCGATTATGAATTTTTGGGTGTTGGCGTTGCTTTTAATTCAAAGTCACAGCCTTATTATACGGAAAATTTTTATGCCAAATAAAAGCTCCCGCTTCTGCAGAAGCTTTTTTCGTGGCTGTTCACCTTTATGTTCGTTCAGCCTAGTGTGAAAATGACGTATTTAACATTTCCCTCTTTTGTGCATACCATATATCATCCTATTTAAAATTAGGGAGATGAGGGTGACACAGATGGCAGTTGTGAAGGCACGTGAACAAGATATAGATTTGCTGGCCCGCCTCCTTCGTGCTGAAGCAGAAGGAGAAGGCCAGCAGGGCATGTTAATGGTAGGAAATGTGGGGATTAACAGAGTCAGGGGCAATTGTTCTGATTTTATAGGAATTCGTACTATTCCGGAAATGATTTATCAGCCGCATGCTTTTGAAGCAGTCCAGAAAGGCTATTTTTATCAGCGTCCAAGAGAAGTGGAAAGAAGACTCGCAAGGAGGGCTGTAAGAGGGGAACGGATTTGGCCAGCCAAATTTGCTCTATGGTATTTCAGGCCTCCTGGGGATTGTCCAGCTACATGGTATAACCAGCCTTTGGTTGGAAGATTTAAGCTTCATTGCTTTTATGAGCCTACAGCGGAAGAATGCGAGAACATTTACAATACATTTTAAGAAAAGCGGAAGCGCCTTGCCCAAAAAGGAACGCAGACTAAGAACGCCACGTCCTGTGGCAACGTCTGCATGACCCGCATCCTCCCAAAAGCTGCCGCTTTTGGTCGTGCGATGATTATGCTGACGAAGCCTTCCTTGTCCTGCGGGCCACAAGCACAAGTCGAGCCTCTCAGAAAGGCGTTCTTTGCTTTTTGGGAGGATTGTCCGAAATGTGGAGGCGACTGCCCAGGGACGACAGTCATAAGACGGTTCCTGTAAGAAGGTGTTTTTCCTTCTGAAAGGAACGGCTTATGACCCCGAGTCCCTAGGAGCCACAACAAGACAAGCTTGTGACCTCGAGGGGGTAGGCTGCTTGCGCTAGACAGTTATCGACGTTCAAAATTTTATACTTATCTTTTAAAAGAATCCCTGCCACTTATTTTTGGCGGGGATTTTTTCCTGAAGATTATATTTCGAGATCGATCAGAATGCCCTTTTTCACGTAGTCAATTATTTTCCCGGCTTCATTTAACACTCTTTTTCTCCCATAATGATCCTGCATCCATTGTTCCTTCCCTGTTGCACCATCATCAGAACATACAAGAGAATAGTGAATCCACTTCGGCATATACGTCAATAATGTCATGTGCAGCCTTCTCATGTGAAAAGGAGCCGTCACAATGATGATATTGGATATGTTCTCCAGACCGCACATCCGATCCATAACCAGCATAGAGGCAAGCACATTTTCTTTTGTATGAAGAGAGATATTCTCAATGAAAAGGTCTTTTGAAGGAATTCCGTATCCTATTGCTTTTTTCATTAACATTTCTGCTTCCGTCAATTCATCGCCAGGCCACTTTACACCGCCGGAGAAAAGTAATTTACTTGCCCTGCCCTCCTGATAGAGTCTGATGGCCTGAGGAAGTCGATATTTTGCTGCTTTGCTGCTTCCTGGCACAAAAATTAAATCCCCATTTTGCAGATTATCTTCAATCCCATAGTACAGCAGCTTGGATATATCATCCTCATTTAAATGACTGGGGCTGAATTCCGAGATTTTCACAAATCTCCCTCCTTTCGTTCCCAGCTTTTTAACTGCCTATATTATACTATTCATCAAGGACAAGAACTCTACTATATATGCCTAAAACATAAGAAAAAGCAGCGGAAATCCGCTGCTTTAGATTAGAATGTTTTGCCTTTGTCTTTTGCACGTGCAATAGCATCAGCTTTGATTTCTTCAGCTTTATCTGGCATAGCGTTGTGCCCTTCCACGAAAAGACCCTCGAATGAAGGAACACCGAAGAATTGCATTAATACGTTCAAATAGCGGTGACCCATTTCCATCTCTGCTGCAGGACCTTCTGAATAGATGCCTCCGCGCGCCTGGATGTGAATTGCTTTTTTATCAGTCAGTAATCCAATTGGACCTTCTGCCGTATACTTAAAAGTTTTGCCGGCTACTGCCACAGAATCAAGATACGCTTTCATTACTGGAGGGAATGAGAAGTTCCAAAGCGGTGTAACGAACACATATTTATCGGCTGCAACGAATTGTTCGCTTAATTCTGATAAGCGGCCTACTTTCGCCTTTTCATCTTCTGATAATTCCTCAAAACCTTTACCGGACTGAAGCTTACCCCATCCGCTGAATACATCCACATCAATTTGCGGGATATTTTCCTTGTATAAATCAACATGAACTACTTCATCATTTGGATTGGCTTCCTTGTAGGAATCAATAAAAGCCTTTCCTGCTGCCATGCTATATGACACCTTATCGTCATGTGGGTGTGCTGTAATATACAATACTTGAGCCATAATTCAATCACCTTTCCATTTTGAGTTGACATTTTAGTTTGAATCAGAAATAAAGTATGTATTCATCTGCAGTATGAACTTTTTTATTCTTAATCCGAGATAATCATATTCAAAATAAAATAGAATTTCAAGTCATCTGCTCATGCCTATTTTTATTACCCTTATTATTTGAAAATTAATCCACTGAAGATAAAAAAAAAGACCCAATACGGGTCCTCAATTATTCTTGTTCTTCAGTTGAGTATGGATTAGTTCCGATATTTTTTCTCATATCGTCTGTCAGTTCAAAAGGAATGCTTGAGTTTGCTTTGTCATCTTTTTCATAGTTCATTTGCACGCTACCATCATAATGGAACGGTTTATTTTCCATGCCAAGGTCACCCCGAATAGTTTATTTTTATTTTATTATACACTGAAAAGGACCTATTTTATCAGAAAAATTCAAAAATTATATATTTATTTTCCTGCTTCTATTGTCCCCATGAAGCAGCCATTTTTATTCGGATTATCAAGAATTAAAAAAAGCATTATTCCCAATAGGAAATAATGCTCAAATTTCATCAAGGGGTCTTTTTCTTAATTTCCACCAGTTTAAGCCTGTTATCCTCAATTGATTTTACTTCAAAATGAAGGTGATGATAATCCAATGTTTCCCCTTCTGCAGGGAAATGGCCTAGTTCTTTCAATAAGAATCCGGCAAGAATATCCTCATCTTCAGGAATTTTTGTTTTAAAAGCTTCATTAATTCTCCGGATTGAGAGTTTCGCGTGTACAATAATATGATTTTCAGTCAATTCATCAATAAGGATCTCGCTGCCTTCATCCGTTTCATCCTCTATTTCCTGCCCCAGCATGGCTTCAAGAATATCTTCATGTGTAATGATCCCTTTTGTTCCGCCATATTCATCAAGAACAATGGCAAGATGTTTCCTTTCTTTCATCATCATTTTGAATACCTTGTCAATGCTATGAAATTCATATACAAACAAAGGCTCCAGGTCAGTAAAATCTTTTAAGGTTTTTGCAGGGTGACTGGACCAGGCCAGCAATACCTTTGAATGAAAAACTCCGACAATATTGTCCATATTGTCTTTATATACCGGATACCTAGTAAAACGGTTATTCATTACAATATCCTTTGCCTCTTCTATCGTCGCTTCAATAGGAATGCCTTCAATGTCCATTCGCGGGGTTTTCAGTGCGTCGCTGACATCTAAATTATAAAAATCAATGATCCCTTTAATTCGCTGTGTTTCTTCTTCATGGAAGGTCCCTTCGCTTGTAGCGATATCAACCATGGTAATGAGCTCTTCTTTTGAGACAGATACAGAATCTGCTTCATTTTTAGAAAGGAATTTTATGATGGCTCTTGTGAACTTTGATATTAAAAATGTTACCGGCTTCAAGATAATCATAAGAACTCGAATTACCGGAAACACAAGATAGGCAATTTTGTCGGCAAAGCTTGCAGCAACTGATTTTGGCAGAACTTCTGCAAATAAGATAAGTGCTACAGTTAAAATCCCTGTCGCCACACCCACATTAAAGCCATAATCCAGCGCGATGATGGTAACCAGTGTCGGCAGCATGATATTTGCAATATTATTGCCGATTAATATAGAAGTAATCATCTCATCTGGTTTCGAAACAACCTCTAATATTCTTTGGGATTTTTTATCATTGTTATCAGCTCTGGATTTTAATTTCATTTTGTTAACAGCAGTCAATGCCGTTTCACTTCCCGATAGGAAAAAGGACATAAACATAAAAAACAAAATAGCAATAAACAAAGTTGGTTTCCTCCATTTTTATCAATACATTCATTCGTAATTGTTTTTACCCGATTTGCACAAGCAAAAACTGTGCCCGGCAAATTTGAATAATTATCCATTCATTATAAAGTAAATGAAAGCTTATCGAAAATAATAAGCATTTTCGATAGGCTGTTGTTGAACAAATATTCGTTTTATCAAAAAAAAAAGCTGACTAAAAAGCGGTTCCAATTGGAATCGCTTTTGGTCTTATCTCGATTTTTGTGTGAATTTAAAGGAATGCTATAGTCATAACATGAACTTTTTCAGCACTTATAATACTTGTTCCTTTATAACTAATAATCCACCCACTGTCCGGAAATAACATTCCTGCAGCCTTTCAATTCTAAATAGACTGCCAGAAAAAGGATTCCATTTTCATTTTGTATCTTGTATAATTTATTTTAAGTTGAGTTTTTATTTATATTTAATGGCTCATTGTGGCCTTACCGTCGTCTTCACCGGTCTCAGTTACCTTCAGGATGGCGACGGCTCCTTTTTGTGCGTGGTTAAACTGGTGAGTCACAATTGGATAGCTGCCTGCCTTGGTAACTGTAAATTCGACTACTGCACCGCCGCTTGCAGGGAGCATAACCGTTTGGAGACCTTGATAGCGGTTATAAGGGTTGCCATCAATGTATACATTATCAAACACAGTACCAACTACATGGAAAGAGCTTACTTCATTTGGTCCTATATTATTAACATATATCCTCACCTTATCCCCTACTTTAGCCAGAAGCGGATTATCCTTAAGGGTGAACGTATCCCCATTAGTATTGGGGTCTCCTTCCTTTAAAGCTTTTGTGGAGAAAACCACATGACTGGGAACGCCGTTTGTAAAATCCTCCAGATCGTTGTACTTATACCACTCGTTTTGAATAATTGTATATTCCCTATCAATCTCTTTGTCAGTCGGATATCCGTCTTTGGGCTTTACAATTATAGTTCCGTGCATTCCATTTGCTATATGTGATAATACCGGTGTCGTACCGCAATGATACATAAACACGCCTGGTTTATTTGCAGGGTAACTGAATGTTCCCGTTTCATCAGGATGAACGTTGGAGAAATCTTTTGAAGGAGCTGCGTGTACAGCGTGAAAGTCCATGCTGTGCGGTATTGCAGGATCCATATTTTTTAAGGTGAAGTTGATTGTGTCCCCTTCATTGACGACAACTACAGGGCCTGGCGCTTCACCATTAAACGTCCATGCTTTATAGAATTTTCCTTTGTCGATTTCAACATTCGTGATTTGGGAAGTCATTTCCACATTTACTTCATTCGGTCCGACTCTATCAATTTTCAATGGGATGGGTTCCTGATTTAAGTTTTTATGCGGAGCGATTGCCTCGGGCTGAGCTGTTTCTGCCGCCAGAACCTTTTCCTCAGGCTGAAGGGAACTTTCCAGTGCTGCCCCCTGGCTGCATCCCGTTATTAACCCTAAGCCAATAGCCGAAGTAAGCAGATATTTTACTCCTTTTTTCATCTTGATTTCCTCCTTATACTCGATTGGTATATCTGCTTTTATCATATGGTAAATATGGACTGAATTTGGTGATTTTTCTCACAAGGCATTGAAATTCTGTGAAGAGTTTGTGAATTAGTGATCAACATTTTAATATTAAAAAGGATAGAAGTGTTATTGCTTTGAACAGCGATTATGATGCTATAATCGCCTGGTATTTCAATCATGCCGACGATATAAGTGCATTTCAGCTAATTAATTGACACTTTACATCTATATTACTTTGTAAAAAATTGTTCCTATCTATCATAAATGGTTTATAATCATTAAATGGAGTTTAGTTGCATCAGATGGATAAAAGGAGAATTAATTAGAAGATGGATTTTATTATGATATTAAAAGCGATTATTTTGGGATTTGTTGAAGGAATGACTGAGTTTGCTCCTGTGTCCTCTACAGGACATATGATTATTGTGGATGATATGTGGCTCAATACAAAAGAGTTTTTATCAAAATATGAAGCTAATACTTTTAAAGTCGTCATTCAGCTCGGTTCCATTTTAGCGGTTGTAATTATTTTTAAGGAACGGTTCATTGAAATGCTCGGTCTTGGGAGAAGAAACAAAAACACTGAAGAAAAACAAAGCCGTCTGAAATTGTCTCAAGTGATTGTAGGGTTAATTCCTGCCGGGATACTTGGCGTTTTGTTTGAGGATTATATTGATGAACACCTGTTTTCAACTGAGACGGTTTTGATTGGTTTGGTGATTGGTGCATTTCTGATGATTTTTGCTGATATTTTTGGAGGCAAAAACCCGAAAACCGTTTCAGTCGATCAAATCACTTATAAACAGGCTTTATCTATTGGATTGATTCAGTGCTTCTCACTTTGGCCAGGGTTCTCCCGTTCAGGTTCAACCATTTCAGGAGGCGTCCTGCTTGGCCTGTCACACCGGGCTGCAGCTGATTTTACTTTTATCATGGCTGTGCCCATCATGGCTGGCGCGAGTTTTCTATCATTAATAAAAAATCTCGAGTATTTTTCAGTCGATGCGCTTCCTTTCTTTATTGCAGGCTTTATCAGTGCATTTGTGTTTGCCTTGATTTCGATCCGCTTCTTTTTGAAGATGATCAATAAAGTTAAACTTATTCCTTTTGCTATTTACAGGATTGTACTTGCAGGGGTTATATATTTCATTTTTCTATAAACAATGAACCCGGGCCTTTGTGGTCCGGGTTTTCTTTTGGTTAATTGTCCGAAGTCAGGGCAAATTCGGACTCTCACACTGGGATTTCGCCTCTTTCTGTCCGAAGTCGCGGCAGGTTCGGACTCTATGAGCGTCATGTCATTTTCTCCTGTCCGAACCAATTGCATATTATTAAAATAAATTTTTAAAGAAGCTGAAAATCACCCACGGAATCCACAGTACGGTACGAATAAGTAAGGAGATCATAATGGAATCCATAAATTCATTAAATATTTCCCGCAGCAGCCCTGTTTTTCGTTTATCTCTTTTCTTGATGGAGTTTCCCGCCTTCCTATTATTGATCCGCTTTATTTTTCACATCGTCTACAATGCGTTCAGCTGCTTTTCGATATAAGTTGCTCATGTGAACGAGTGAAGTGGCCAGCAGGACTTTTTCAAGCTGGGCTGACTGATCTTCATTTAGCTCTTTTGCTTCCTCTGCTGCCCTGGATGCCTGATTTTCCAGATCACTCTTAAATGCGTCGACATTCAGTTTAGTTAAATCGAGGTAAAGCTGATAAAAATGGTCCAGGTCCATCCTTCCTTCTGCTGTTCGTGTGTTGATGCCATTTAACAGGCTTTTTATATCGTTTATGGACAGTGCGCCTTTAAGCTGATAAATAAAAGCAATTAAAATAAGGTGCTCCTTTGAATATTTTTTATTTTTGACAGGAAAGAACAATTTCCCTTTTGCATAGTTATTTATCATTGTCTTTGTCAGCACTTTTTCCTCTTCGTTTCTCGTCGTGCTGCCAAAAGAATTTTCAAATAGCTGGATCACCTGATCCATATATAAGTCTATCTGCGGGATATCTTCCAATTGAATCTGATTATCCGCAATGAGTTTTTCCGTTTCCATATTCATCCCTCAAATCTTCACCTGGTATTACATAAATTCTACTTAAAAAAGCGCAAGTTGTAAATATTGACTAGATGATGTTTTATATATATTATATTAAGTAGTTATTAAAACTACATAAAAGAACATTAGGAGGAGATATTATGAATTCATACATCCGGGAGCCCATAAACGGACTGACCCATTTGGCAGGAGCGATATTATCCTTTGCCGGATTGCTTGCCATGGTTATTAAAGCCTCACTGACCACATCGTCACCGCTTGCCATTGCTGCTGTTGCTATTTTTGGAATCAGTTTAATGCTGCTCTATTCAGCATCAGCTACCTATCATATGGTGATAGCCAAAGATAAAGTCATTGCCTTTTTAAGAAAGCTTGATCATTCCATGATTTATGTATTGATTGCAGGTTCCTATACACCTTTTTGCCTTATAACATTAAATGGTGTGACCGGCTGGGTTCTGTTTTCCATTGTTTCTGCTGTTGCTTTATCAGGGATACTGTTTAAAATGATCTGGTTCAGCTGCCCCCGCTGGCTGTCAACAGCTTTATACATTGCAATGGGGTGGATTATTGTTTTTGCTTTTTCGCCTCTTTCTGAGTCTTTAAGCAGTACTGGTGTAATGCTTCTTTTACTTGGAGGCATCCTATACACGATCGGCGGAGTGATTTATGCGATTAAACCAAAATTCCTGGAGTTTAAACATTTGGGTTTTCATGAGATTTTTCATATTTTCATTATGATGGGAAGCATGGCACACTTTCTTTGTGTATTCATGTATGTGATTTGACAGATAGTTAAAAAAGCGGACACCCCTCATGTCCGCTTTTTTTATTAGCTGCCTTCTGCATCCTTCAGAACAGCTTCTAATTTCTGATCAGAAAATCTGACCATGTTTTTGTAGATGTTCATGATAGATTCAGCATAATTAGTACCAGGTACAGCCCATTTCCCATTCAGTTCCTTCCAAAGCTTCGCCGAACCTCTTTTCACAAGGCTGAAACGCGGATCGGCCAGTGGATATTTAGAAGGCAGAGGCTGTGTGGAAGCATAGGCATATAAATGCTGAATATGTGCCAAAACTCCTTCCTCCTGTGTGGAAAAGCTTGCTCCTGCGGCTCCATTCCCTGTTGCGCCAATTCCGGCAAAATTATTCTGGCCAGGCTTTACATCACCGGTAAAGCGCAAATAGTTGGTTTCATGCATGGCCTGTGCGAAAGCTACATCCCCTCTGATACCATAATATTCTCCGATAGCCGAATAGAATGAACCTAAATTGGCGGCGTTTGGATTAAACTGTTTTGCATATTGATTCATATGCTCTGGTGACAAATGGGTTACTCCCAGAATGGAATAACCTTTTGGTTCAGAAGGCACTGCCGGCGGAGCGTCTGACAGTATATAGGCATCTGCTATTCCTGCTTTCTTTACTGCTTCCAGTTGTTTTTCTGCATTTTCCTTCGTACTGAAAGCACCGGCCTGTACCCTGTACCAGACCGTGCCTGAAATTTCAGCAATAGCAATAACTGATTCAATGCTTTTATTTTTTAGAGCGGCAGCCCTTTCCTCAGCATTCTTTCTATTTGTAAAAGAACCGGCTATCACTCTGTATAAATTACTGGGATCGACTGGTTTTGGCGGCTGCGGCGGGACTGCCGGTTTGGCTTTAAGGCTAAAGGCTTTTGCCATTCCATTAACATGTCCCTGTGCCACTCTTTGTCTCCACAGTGGATCTTTCATTAAAGCGGCATCTGCAGAATTATCAATAAACCCATTTTCTGTTAATAGGGCTGGCATGGCAGATTCACGCAGGACATGAAAGTCAGCTTTCTTCTTGCCTCTATCGATGAGCTGATTCAGTTTTGTGACTTCAGCATGGATAATATTCTGATAGCTGGCTGTTTGGGAAGTGCTTCCAAGGCTGTTATGAATAAAATCTTCATACCCCTTCGCTGCACCATTCGCGGCATTACAGTGTATGGAGAGGTAAAAATCCGCCCCCCAGCTATTGGCTTCAGATGTCCTTTGGCTCAAACTTTTAGTCGTATCATTTTCACGGCTCATTTTAACTTCTATATCCTGATAGATGGTCAATAAGATATTTTTTATATTTTTTGCGATATCAAGTGCAATATCTTTCTCTCTTATTCCGTTTCCCTGAGCTCCTGGATCAGTGCCTCCGTGTCCAGGATCTAAATAAAGCTTCATGGTCCTCACTCCTTTTTAATTAAATGCTATATCAAAGTTTTGGAGCTTCCCAGTTCATTATAAATCAATTTAACTCAGCAAGTACTTGCTTGTAATATTGTATGTTTGACAACAAAAATGGCTTGTACACGTGACCAGGCAATTTTGATTCTTATAGCTGGAAACACAAAAAATTGGCTTTTATTGGCGAGATTCTAACCCGATAGCTACCTGCAGCATGTTTTCATGATAATAAGAAGCACGGCTCATTTTCTTCGTGAGATATGTAAATTCAGTGAAAAATATAAAGCAAGCCAAGTTTAGGCTTGCTTTTCTGGCCAGTTCAATTTGCTTTGTGAAAATGTGAAGTATGATACGGGTTTATATCAGGGGTGAGAAACGATAGCCTCAAATTGCCCCTCGAACGAGTACTTTGTTATTTGGGCCGGCAGGATAAGGTGGTCGCCTTTTTTCAGATTGTATCGATTTTTTCTTATGATTAAACTCCCTGTCCCGTTTATTATACTGATTAGTATAAATGGCACTGCTTTTTTCATCGCAGCATTCTCTTGTATCTCCCATTTGCTTACAGTGAAGTTTTCAGTTTCCAAGTACTTTATAAACCGATTTCTGCCCTTCTTTACATACTCTGGCTGAAGTTTTGGCAAATAATGAGGCACTGTCGCCACTTCAATAGCCTGTCTTAAATGAAGTTCGCGTTTCTTTCCATTGCTGTCTATTCTGTCGTAATCGTATAGTCTATAAGTGGTATCCGAACTTTGCTGAATCTCCAGAATAAGAGTCCCTTGCCCTAGTGCATGAACGGTCCCGCTGGGTACGAATATAAAATCCCCTTTCTTGATTTGGATTTTATTCAGAAGTTTTCCCCATTCCTTTTTTTCGATTAAACTTGTTAGTTCTTCTTTAGTTTTTGCATTATGACCTAAAATGATATGAGCATTCTCTTTACAGTCCAGGACGTACCAGCATTCATTTTTACCAAACATATCTGTCCCATGCTTTTGTGCATATTCGTCATCAGGATGAACTTGAACAGATAAATCTGAATTGGCATCAAGCAATTTTACCAGAAGCGGAAAATTTTGTGCAGGATGGTTTCCAAATAATTCTCGATTATCTGTCCAAAGTTCACTAAGCTTCTTCCCAATAAACTTTCCGGATAAAACTGTGCTATCGCCATTTGCATGTCCAGATATTGCCCAGCATTCACCTGTCTTTTCAGAATTAATATTATAGCCAAATATATTTTTAAGAGCTGTACCTCCCCAGATCCTTTCTTGGAAAACAGGCTCTAAAAATATTGGCTGTTCCACAAAGTCCCTCCTAAATTAGTCTTATGTACTTTTAATATATGTTTTTTAATAATAAAGGACTGGACATGTTATTCAGATTTTTATAACTCCATTATTTAAATTTTTATTCAAAAGCTACAGTAATAGAAATTCATCAACAAACTTTTTTCACTCTTAATAGGCTAGATTCTCACTCGATATTTTCATTCCAGCCGTATGCTAATGATGAAGATAATTTTTAGGGGAGTGAGAAATTCATGGGTATGTGCGGCAAGAAATATCTTAAGGATCATGACAAGCACGATGACTTCTGCGAGGTACATGAACACGACTGCGATTGCCACTGGAAATCAGAGAAAAATAGTGATAATTTTAAATTCCATCACAATTTTCATAAAAATTGTGTAGAAGATGTTCTGGAAGCTATTGATAAAGCTCAGAAAAAGGTGAAAAATGAGGATGATTGCAAGACATCCTGTAAGGATTCCATTGATAGGCTCATGGGAGGATCCAAAAAGCCGAAGAAAAATACGATCCCATTTATCCTCTATTGTGGAGACTGTGAACCATTTAAGGCCACCGGCGTGACGACATTTACTCATCACTCAAAGGAGAAAAAGTTTGCATGCATTACGTCTTTTATTTTTAAAATAAAAGAATTTGATGGTAAATGCGCAGTTCTGGAATTATTAACGTTCAAGCAATGCAAATCATCAAGAGATCCATTTAAACACGCTTCAAAGGATTTTTGCTCTCCTTGCAGCCAAATAGATTTTGAAAATATTGAAGATCTAATTGGTACAGGTATTTGTATCAACGTGGATCTCTCATGCTTCTGTGCCGTTACTTGCCTGCCTGCTGTCCGCATTTAGAGCCTTGTAAGTGATTTTCTTGAAATGAAATTAGAAGTTAAAAAATTCAAACAAAAAAGGTGTACCTCATAAGGTGCACCTTTTTACCTTTATCCCCCAAATGCCTCAAGAACATTGACTACTTCATTAAAATCCAAATCCGCTTTTTCTGTTTGATTATTAAGTGGATAACCCTGCTTTTCTTTAATATTTAAAGTAATGGATCCGCCCTCTATCAGCCTCTTCAATTCCGCTATTTCAGCTAAAATTACCTCACTGCTGCTGCCTGCTGCTTTAGGATGCAGATAGTTATGAAGTGCCGATAAAAGCAGATGCATTAAAGTCTGATTAGCTGCATGGTATTTTATCTGCTCCTCCACTTTTGCGGATACAGAGATATTGTTTCCAGTTTTCACATCAATGAAGGATTCGGAAATCGTTATAGCTGTTTTATTAAGATAATCCGTATATGTTTTGGACATTAGCGTCATCCCTAACTCTTAACGGAAATGGCAGTGCTATTTCCTTTTTCCTTTTTAATTTGATTCATTTTTGCCAAAATCATCAAACCTTGAACATTAAGCTTTTCCATCCCCTCAGGAAACATCAGCTCAATTGGACGGCCTCTCTCGGACCATCTGACTGCAGCTTCGAGAATCTGCTTTTGTGCCAACTTGGCCGCTCCACCGACTGCAATATACCGGACTGCCCCTTTAATCTCTCTCGAACTGCTCCGCACCCTGTCAAAATGCTCCAAGTATTTTACCGCCATTGATTTTAGCTGCGGAATAATATATTTGCTGATATCTTTTCTTACTCCCGCAAACGGCTCCACATACCATTCCGAGATCCCCGCTGCCAATTTCTCCTCTAGCTCTGCTCGTGAATCGAAGCGATACAGCTCATTTTTGCTTACCTTTTGAATGATATGGTCAAGAAACTGATTAATGCCAAACGGTTCACCTTCTATAGAAGCAACTGGTTTATTATTCTTTATTCCTACAAAATCCACAGAATCTCCACCAAGATCTCCGATAATAATTCCTTTTTCTGATTCTTTAACAAGTTCATGATTTGTTATTCCCAGAGTTTCCTGGTCCCGGGTTAAACCAAGGTAGGCACAGGCTCCTTCTGCCCCGATAATAACATCATTAATGTTAAGCTTGACTTCGAGCTCTTTTGGTTCACTCAATCCTGGCACCTTGTGGAAAATTATTGTATGAGAACCAATTAATTTCTCTTTCAGCTTTGATTTACGCTCCTTATACTGTGTTGTCGGTAAAGAAACAGCTAATTGATCGATAGAATAGGTTATTTCTAATTCATCAGACTTCTGAAGGGCTGCATGATAAGCTGCTAATCCAAAAAGCAAAATATACGTTCGGTCCTCATCAACTTTTTGATTATTAAATGAAGTTAAACTAACATCCTTTTGTCTGGCAGCTCCCATTCCAATATAAAAGATTTCTCTTTTTTCTTTAACAGCTCTGCTTTTTACTTCAACGATCAAATTCTCCTCAAAGATAATATCCTCATCGTCATATGGTTTTTCATAAAACTCGCTGTCAAAAAGTGCAATTGCATTTGGAAGCTGGTACTCGGATATCATTCCGCTATCAGAGGCCATCGCTTTATACCAACTGTTCCCTATATCAACCGCCAGAAAATTTCGTCTATCCATTTTCCCTCACTCCTCCTTTAGAATCTTATGCGGGATAGGAGTCCAGTTGTGCCCGTCTTTTCTTATTAAAATTTTTACATATTGGGTTATAAAGGCTCCTTTTTCTATTAGGGCAGGTGCCTATACATAGTCATTTAACACGCATAGTATGCTATATCTTGACTTCAGGAGGCCCCAAAATGTCTGAATCGCATAAAGATAAACATGAGAATGAATGCAAAGCGATTACTCATAATTGTGAATGTGAAAGCTGCATCGAACATCATCCGCATGTCAGCATTGGTAAAATCGTTACAAAGGTACCTGTAGTGCTGGCTGAACTTACCTTACAAATAAATATAGATGCCTTAATAACATTTCCAGAGCCAGTTCTGGAAATAAAGGACATTAAGAAAACAGTTAAATTAACACAATGCAGACTATTATTACCTACAAACAAATTATTTATTAAAGGCTTTGTCCGGAAGAACATTCAATATGCGAGCCCATGCCCGGACATTGAAATGCACTCAGGTAAAAGCATTGCTTCTGATTTGCATTCATACACTGTGGATGTACCCTTCCAATGTGTGAGTGAAATTAAAAAATTCTTAACAAAGCCTGAAATGCCGGAAATGAACAATAGAAAGGAATTTGACTTTCTTATCTCTAAACCTTTGCCTTCAGGCCATCCCGAGAAGGATGAGCTGCAGACAAAGGATCTTTCCCAGTTCCACCAGGAAAGCACCCAGCATTATAACGAGCTTCCGTTTTGTGAACTAATATCCAGCAGAATAATAGAATGGGATGAAGCCATCGACCGGTCTCCACTTCCCAACTGCACTCCGTTGGGAGAAGGAATTTTTACAAAGGTTGAGGAAAAAATGGTCTTGGATATAACATTGAAGGTACTGCAAAAACAGCAGATCCGCGTATCTTCCACAACAAATGATGATGATTGTTTTCATCACTGTGATTAACGCTCAAAAAATCACTAACTTGAAGGTAAGGAGGGGATTGGAGAGGATGCTTTTTTAGACAGCACCTTCCTGGAATCATGAGAAATGACAGTAATCCTATTAATAATTTAAAAAAAGATAATATTGAGCAGCCTGCCCAGCAACTTTACTATTATTCTGGGCAAGGGAATCCGGACAGCAAAAAGAGTGAAAGCGAGCCAAACAAGTCTAAGCCTGCAGGGAAGCAAGTAAAGAAGTCAAACCCTTTATTTTCGCCCAAAGGGACTTCCCTACCTTTTATTTTGGCGCCGCCAAAATTAGAAGACAGGCAAATCACTCGTTATAAAGAAAAGCCCTCAGGAACAACTTTAGATAAGGCATTGATTGCTAAGCCGAAGCCTGTTAAAGAAAAGGGTCAGTTTGTCAATAAAAAAAGTATAAGTATTCCAAAAAGGTTAATGGATTTGCTGACCCCATTTTCTCCGATGCTCAGCTGGTCTCCTTCCTTACCAAGTAAATTTTCAAATAGTATTTATTATAAGACAATCGGAAGAAATGGCCAGCCTGGCTATGAAAGCCACTTCAAGGAAAATACTTTGCAGATCAGAGATAATGCATTGGATAAGGCTGAAGAATCTCAATATTCTCAAGAAAATACGAGTTTGGATGAAGAAGTAATGGAATCCAATTTTCTTAAACAAGAAAAGGAACTGGATTTAAAGACTAATTCAAACAAAAATGAAGTACTGGATTTGGTTCATGAGTTCTCTGCAATCCTTGAATCTACAAGCGAAGCAAAAAAAGAAGAGACTTCTATATTAGATGATCTGTTAATAGATGATCGAGATTACAAGAAAATAGACAAACAAGTCCATGAAAATGAATTTACATTATTAGTGGAAAAAGGGTTGTTACTTAAGGAAGAAAGTCAAGATGAAAAAGTTCAGTTCGATGAATCCCCTGGCATTTATTATGAACCGAGAGTAAATAATGATAGTTCATTGGAGAGTGAATTTGTTTCATTGCTGGAAGAATCGTCTTCATCAGAATCAGACATTGATTCATCTATACAGGATCAAGTCTTTTCTTTGATGGCTGAATCTTTGTTTGGCTGTAGTGAGTCCAGTTCCTTTATGGCAGAAAAACACTCTGAAAATAATACTGAACTTGAGGAATCCTCCTCTTCAGGTGAGGAATCTAAATTTTGTTTTGGATATCAAATGAAAAATAATGATGAATCCTCTGATGAAAAAAAAGAATTCATGCATGATTTTGATTCCCTGCAGGAAAAATTATCCTCTTTTATGGAGGAATTATCCTATATAAGTGATCAGGTTTCATCAATTATAAGTGGGGAAAGTACTTCACATGGAATGTATAGAGCAGCTGCTGATAATGATAAATATCAAAAGATATCGTCTTTGTTAAAGGATTTTTCTTTCATGATGGAGGATGATGAATCTATTCATGGTGCAGATGCTGCTCAAGATGAAGTAGATCATAATGATATAAACGATAAAAGCACCAATCTTATTGATAAGTTCACATCAGAACTTGATTCATCTAACAATTTGGACGAATTGGACCTTTCTAAAAGTGAATCTTCCAGTATGTGTGAAAACACTAAAGAGGTATGTAACGAGAAAGGTGAAATATGTCTTTTCGACCACCACAGCTCCGTACCCTGCCGGACAGGGCCAATCGTAAAGGTACCTGTAATGGTGGCAAAATCAGAATTAGAAATTAATCTATTTGAATGCTTGCCTTTCAAACTAACAGTCAAAGAAATTAAAAAATTGGAATGGTCGGTTGAATCACTGCGCTGCCGGGCACTGCTGCCATCAAATATTGCTTTTATTAAAGGGGTGATTATAGCTAGAATTATTTATGAAAATAATGATTCCCTGCAAATGGTAAAGATACCCCTTCCTATTGAGCATATGATTGATTTATACTGGCTTTCCACCCCAATGCTGCCAGAAGCTAACGCCAATAACGAATACACGTTTCTAACTAAAAATGGAAGTAATTCCCATCATGAATTCTTTCAGCAATTTACAGATGAAATCTATTGCCAGCTTCAAAAGATACATGTTGTCTGGCATGATAATGTCGGATCAGGGTCAACAGTGGAAATCCAGGCCAATGCTATATTATGTCTGGACTTTTTCCAAAAGCAATATGTGGAATTATAATGAGAGGGTATCTTTTAAGGATACCCTCTTTCCGTATTAACATAACAGGCTTTTCTTATCCGTTGCCGTTGCCGTTGCCTAATTGACGCTGAGTCAATCGAACAACAAGATTAACTTCCGCTTTTTCAGTAATTTTATCAAATCTGCCGAATCTGTCAAAATCGCTTAACACGTCCACTTGTGTTACATTTGCATTCAGCAATTTACATTTGATCGGTTCGTTTAAGAATTCAAAAGTAAATGAACCAAAGCTGCAGCGGTCTGCCCCCATGCCATCTTTTGCAAGTTCTCTAATTTCATTGGTCTGGCTGCTCTTATTGCTAAATTGCCAATCAATATCCGGGAGACCGTCTACTAAAGAGTAACACTTGAAAGGAGCATTGACACTGTAATCTTTCACACTGCCTTCACACCCGTCCACATACTGAATGTTCTTATGAATATAACCCTCAACATACAGCTTTACAGCAGTTGGAGCAGTATCTGGAAATCCCTCGGGAATAACAGGTACTGCTTTACATTGAGTTAAATACACATTTTTTCTAATGTTTTTAATATCCGTTGCAGGAGAAGGAAGATAAATATCTGATTCTGTTAAAGTTTGGATCGGAACATCACCTAATACAACCGTTTCCTCTATACTGCCTGTATTTGTTGCATCTCCTACATCACAAAAAGATGTATGAGATTTTGCTGTATCGCATGCCGGAAGGGGAGGACATTTGTCTTTGCCGCTTCCACACCCGCATGAATGGTTCCTCTTCATACAATCACTCCTTAAATAGTTTTTTAGTCAAATTGAAAGCAAGCTTAATGGTTTTCATTGACTCACTATTATATATGTAAGAAAGAGCTATATGGAGTGGACAAGTATATCATGGCATATATATCAATTCTTAATATTATTGAAAAAACCGCATTTACCCAAATTATTAAACAAATTCCGGCACATTAAACGACAAAATAGATATGGACTAAATCCTCTCCTATCAAACTATGCAAATGCCAAAAATAACTGCTCCTCCGGCAAAAATCCACTAATGCACTACTTCATTCATCTATAGTTTGTCTCACTTTCTGCATATGATAAATTGAGCTTAATTAATAAAGGAGGAAAAATTTTGAAAAAGGATAATAATTGTATTAGTACGAACCAATCCGCATCTGTAGAACAGTGCGAGAGTTTTCCGGTAACTCCTATTACAACACCTGGTGGAGCAACACCTGGAGGAGAAGCAATTTTAAGAGTTCCGGTAACTCTTGCTGAATTGAATGTGAGAACCAATCTATCTGCAAAAATTCATTTCCCTGATCCAGTGCTGGAAATCAAGGCTATTAAAAAGAGGGTTAAAATTGTGCAGTGCACACTCCTTCTTCCTGGAGCTGCTGGTTTTGATCCTTTTGCACCTTCACCAACGCCAATTCCTTTATTTATAAGAGGTTTTGTTCGTAAAAATATCCAGTACGCTACTCCATGCCCACATTCATATGGCAGCTCATGTGTTTCATCCGAATTAAAGTCATTAACTGTTGATACCCCATTTGAATGTACTACTACAATTGCTGCCGAAGATTTCCTGAACCCGCCACAGCGTCCGATGTTTAATTCTGAATCAGAATTCGATTTCTTTAGATCCCAAGATTTAGGAAAAGGTTTTCCTGAAAAGGACCATTTGCTTTCAAGCGATCTTTCCCAGTTTCATCAGGAAAGCCGCCAATTCTATAATCAATTTCCTTTCTGCGAATTGCTCGCAAGCAGAATTGTTGAATACGATGAAGCTATAGATCGTCATCCACTGCCAAATCATGCTGCTTTCGAAGAGGGAACCTTCCAAACAATAGTAGAAAAAATGTTCCTCGAATTTACAATTAAAGTTTTACAAAATCAGCAGGTTCGTGTGAATGTTCTATAATCTACCTTTCTCTAAAAATTAAAACGGTTAGACTAATGCATTATCTTGGCAATTTCAGAACGAAATTGCTAAAGATAATGCATTATTATTTCACCAAGTTATCGAATTCATAAAAAAAACCCGTTAACGGGTCAAAAAAAAACGATTTTAATATATTCAGAGTTAAATCAAAAATACAGTCGACTGCATTTATCTAAACTGTTTATGTATTTTACTCACTCCAACTCCGCTTTGCTATTCCAACTAAATCATTCTGAGTCCGGGATACAGACTCAGAATGAACAATCTGCATATAAATGGGTGATACAGTTTTCCAGCTTTCATCACTGGACAGGATGAGAAGATAATAACCGCTTTATCTTATGCGATACATACCTTGAATCTTTTCTACAAATTTTTCACGGGCAGTTGCTGGTGTCTGTGCATTTTTTTGAGCTGGCCAAGGCAAATTGCAAGGTCCCTTTTTCGGCGGCTGTACGAACCTCGGATTAAATTGCTGGGTTTGCAATAATTTAAAGAATAGTGTTATTTCCATTTTTTCAGTAATCTTATCGAACTGGCCAAACCGGTTGAACTCCTTAAAAAGATCGAGCTCATTAACTTCTGAGAAAATTAATTTACAGTCAATCGGTTCATTATAAAATTCGAATGTTCTTGAACCACCCATAGAATGGTCAGCACCATGTCCCGTTTTATCAAGAAATCTTCTTTCATCCACTGATGATTTTCTGCTTAAAAATTCAATCGGATGATTAAATACCTGAACTTGCTGATTACAGCTAAAAGAAATGTCGGTACTAAAGTCCGTAATGTACCCGCTGCATTCTTCTACATATTGAATATTTTTATGCACAACACCAGTAATGAATAACTTAACATACCCTGGATTTTGAACTGATGGGATTGCTTTACACTGTGTGAGGGATACATTCTTGCGAATCCATTTAATTTCCCTGGCAGCTGTTGGAAGCTTAATATCGGCTTCGACATCCGCCTGGAGCTCCACCTCTGCCAGAACGACAGGAATGTCATAAACAGGAACCTTTTGAATGTCCGCAATAGGGGCAAAAGATCTGTTAAAACAATCTACTGTCTTGGCTTTCGAGATGTCGCAGGCTCCGCTATGACCTTTATTGCCGCACCCCATATTTTTCTTCATACATTTCACTCCTTATATTTTTTAAATCAAAGCAGAAAGAGTACAAAATAACATAATTGAGTAACTTCTTTCTTTTGACCTACTATTTATATATGTATAAAAGACAAGGATGGCATGGACATTTATAATAAGCTGGAACATTTTTTTGGACATTCATTACATAAGACGCAATCAATCTGTCTTAAGTGAATATTGCAGATACCCCATTTTTTAAATTAATTAACGTTCCGAATTCAGCAAAAATGCGTATGATAAACTAACTTTTAAGATTGGAGGGAGAATTACATTTGTCAAACACAAACCTTCGAAAAGAAAAGCTTATTTATTGTTCTGTCGTTACTGAGCTCCAAGCAGCCCAGGTTACAAAAATTTGCCAGGATTATGGTATCCAATCGGTAATCAAACTGAAACCCTATGTAGATATATCCCAGCTGAAAAAAGCATTAAGAACGAAAATGAAGGATAAATTATATGATCCATGCCCCTGTGGCAAAGGGAAGAAATTTAAATTTTGCTGCTATAAGGACGAATTGGAGATAGAACTATAATGTTCTTAATTATAGGAGAGGCAGATTTTATAAATTGATAAATTAAATGTTGGTTAATAGATTAAAATGTAAAGGGGAGCATTACTATTTGCCCCCCTTTTTTTAAATGGTAGACTTAAAAAACTCTGAATACTAATAGATAATATTAATATTCTTATGCCTTTTTAGCGCGTAATTTCTTTACGTTGGAGCCGCAGCCGCAGTCTCCATTTCCAGTTCTTTTTTTCTTGTAGCCCGCTCCCTTTATCGAATTTCCCATGTAAATTTTATTTTCATCTTTTTTTTGTGGATTACCTGTTTGATATCTCTTTGGCAACTCCCTTTTTTTATTCAAATGAACTCCTCCTACCACAAATAAATCCACCACAATATATATTATGAGACTTTTAGCTGCAACGTGTTCAGGCTAATACCCAATTTAACGATACAGAGTAATAGCATATCAGGACAGGTGAATTTGTGGCCTTTTTTCCCCGCTTGTATGGTGATGAAGGGAAATTGCTGCTTCAGGCATTGTATACATATTACTGCTGCAGTTTCTGCTGGGGAAAATATCCTGCCCCTTGCTCGCAATTGATAAAACATCATAGATAATCTTTGGTAATATTAGCAGAAGTGATCTAGTACTTATCCGCTCTGATTGTTTTGTTGCTATATACAATCGAATAATATTTAATGTCACAAGAGTAAAATAGTTAAAAAAGAATAACCGGCGCCTAATCGGTACGCCGGGTTTAGTGGACTAATCAATAATTTTAAGACTTAGTGGATGGTACCTTTTTTCTACTACTTTATAGCCTTTAACTTCTGTTTTTCCTTTATAAAAGGAAACAATAAAATAAGGCAACTCAGGATAGGAATTATTATTCATATCATGTGTAGATGGAACGGCTGGTGAAGTAGGGTGCGAATGGAAAATTCCAGATAGCCCCTCACTCAATTGTTCCATTTCCTGAACGGCTGCCTTGATGGATTCAGCAGACATCATAAACCGATTCCTATTTTGATATTCATTTTTTATTTTCCATAAAGTAGTACATTGGCCCTTTGCTCCTGAAAGAAGCCCGCAAGCTTCATACGGCAAATTGCTCCTGCAATAGCTTATCATCTCTTCATAAATTTTTTTCTTAATTACTATATTAAATTTATTTAAATGATTTTCGCTAATCTTCTTTCCATTGGTTCCCATAGTTATTCCCTGATTGCGCTGGCTGTGTCGTTTTGCTGCGCAATGTGAAAAAGTCCATTGCTGCTGTGTTTGTTTGTTTCGGGAGCGGCTGGTATTGCCCTTGACTGGGATGGTATTGCCCTTGACTGGGGTGATATTGCCCCTGAAAGTTTTGGGGGCGTGCGCTCCCTCCTTGCTGCTGAGACAGCATTCTTTGGAACCAGCTGGCGGATTGCTGGCTTTGCTGCTGTCCCGCCTGCTGCTGTCCCGCCTGGTACTGACTTTCCTGAGGCTGGCTTTGAACTGGCTGTTCCTTATCGGGTGAACTTTGCTCGGAAGGATTTTGAAGTCCAGCTGTGTATGGAGATAGGGGCTGCTTGATATACTGTTTAATAAAGTTCTCCTTTTCCTCAAGGTTGGATTCCAAGGCAGTAAATTGGGCTTTCATTTGTTTCATTTGTTTTTCCCAAATCTCCCTGTCCTTTTCATATTGTGAGATTTTATCCTGATACTGTTTCATATCTGCTTTGAACTGATCTAATTGCTGGTTCAAAGCCCGTTCACTTTCTTTTTTTACTTTATAAATTTCAATGTCCTTCGCCTGTAATTCTGAAGCCAGCTGAGCATTCATCTTTTCAAGCTCTTCCATTTTTTCAACCGTTGCTTTCGTTCTCTTGAGCTCACCTTTTAACTCGTCAATTTGTTTAGACCAGGAGCCTTTCTCTGCATCAAATTGGTCAGATTTTTCTTTATATACATTTACCTGATCCTGAACATGCTCCAGGACCTGAAGGTAAGAATCTTTTTCACGTTTATAGTGATCAGTTAATGAATTAAACTCCTCTATTTTTGTTTCAAGATCTTCTTTAAGTCTGAGTTTCTCAGATTCGAATTGTTCCAGACGTGTGAGTGAATTTTGAGCTTTGTGAAGCTCAGTTCTCATTATCTCTATCTGATTCTCCAACTCATCCTTTCTTGCTTCTGACTTCTCATAGTCATCCTTTATTTTTACTAGCTCCTCCATAAGCACACCCTTCTCCTTTTTAATTTGATTAAGCTCTATATTCTTTGATTCCAATTGGTGTTTTAATGAGGATGTCATCCGTACTAATTGTTTCATTTCTGTAAATACCTGGTTTAAATTTGCCGTGATTAAATCCATGCGTTTTTCGTCTGACTTCCGATGAGAAGAAAGGACTGAAAAGTTTTCATTGAAAGCAGCATTTTCTTCCTCCAGTTTTGCAAGCTTTTCAAGAAGACCGATTTTTTCTTCTTCAAAACTGTTATTCTCATCTTTTAGCTTGCCCATTTCAATCTCACGGCTTTCCAGACGGTTAAGCACTTCCATTTTTTCTTTCTCTTTTTGTTTTAGTTCTGTCTTTAAAGCTTCCATTTCTGCCTTAAGATGACTGACTGACTCTGCTGAATTATTTTTTTCAGACTCCAATTGGGTTATCTTTTGTAGATAAGATACGTTTTTCTGACTTAATTGTTCCTGATTTTGGATTAAAACCCGTAATTCTTGGCCCATTTTTTCGTTTTCTTTGATTTTCGCTGATGCTTCCTCTGATATCTTTTTAAAATTTTCCTCCAGAGATTTAGCATTTTCCTCAGCCTGGAGCATTCTTTCGGTTGCCTTTGTTAATTCACTGCAATAACTTAGATTTTCTGTTTCCAATTCACTTGCTTTCGCTGTAAGTATGCTGATTTTTTGTTCTGCTTCTTTCAGCTTCTGGCCAGCCGGTTGCAATTCATTTTGCAGGCATTCAATTATTGTCTTATTATCATTTCTTTCCTTGTGTAATTTTTCCAATTCTAATGTTTTATCAGCAAAATCCTTTTCTAACTTTTGATTATGCTGCAGTAAATCATTTTGTTTCTCCTGAAGCTGCTGAAGCTCTGAAGTTTTATCCGCGAGTTCCTTCTCCAGTTCCTGATAGGTCTGTTCAGAAGTCTGAATATGCTCCTGTAAATGATTATGTTCCTCCTGCAATTGCTTCAGCTTTGATGTTTTATCCGCGAGTTCCTGCTCCAGTTCCTGATGGGTCTGTTCAGAAGTCTGAATATGCTGCTGTAATTGATCATGCTCCACCTGCAGGTGTTGCAGCTTAGATGTTTTGTCAGCGAGTTCCTGCTCTAGTTCCTGATGGGTCTGTTCAGAAGTCTGAATATGCTGCTGTAAGTGATTATGCTCCTCCTGCAGGTGTTGCAGCTTAGACGTTTTGTCAGCGAGTTCCTGCTCCAGTTCCTGATGGGTCTGTTCAGAAGTCTGAATATGCTGCTGTACTTGATCATGCTCCACCTGCAGGTGTTGCAGCTTAGATGTTTTGTCAGCGAGTTCCTGCTCTAGTTCCTGATGGGTCTGTTCAGAAGTCTGGATATGCTGCTGTAAATGATTATGCTCCTCCTGCAGGTTTTCTAGCTTAAATGCTTTTTCAGTCAATTGACTTTCTAATTTTTGATATTTCTGTTCAGCAGTCTTGTTATCTTCCAGTAAACGATTATATTCCTCCTGCAATTTTTCAAGCTTTGAAGTTTTCTCAGCCATTAGATTCTCTAATTGCTGGTTCTTCTGTTCAGCTGTGATATTTTCTTCGAGTAGCTGATTATGTTCCTCCTGCAGCTGTTCCAGTTCAGAAGTCTTTTCAGCCAGAACGTTATTTAATGATTGGTAATCTTTTTCGACTGACTGGAAATTTTGTAATAATTGCATTTTCTCATCTATTGCCTTCCTTAACTGCGATGCCAATTGATTTTCTTTTGCTTTTGATTCATCTGCGCTTTTTTCATGCTCACTTAACACCATTTTCAGCTCATTAACACTTTCCATAGCTGTTTTGAGCTCCTGATGATTATGTTCCTTTTCCACTTCTGCTTCCTTTAAAGCTGCCGTTTTAGCTTCAAGCAATGTTTGGAGTTCTTCAAATTGCTGATCCTGATCTTTTAGGTCGTGATTGAGGTTTGAAATTTCCTCTCTTAAGCTATTTATTTCTTTTTCCAGCTGATTTTTCTCTTCTAAATGTTTTGCCGTTTTCTCTCTATCCCATTTGGAAAACAATTTTGGATTGAGTTCACTTTGCATGAGCCTTTCATTTTCTTCAGTAAGTCTCTGCATATCCCTTTTCAGAAAATCATTATCATATTTCATCTGCTTTAATTGCTCAATATAATTTTGAACAACTCCATCATGGTTAGCGCGAAAATAAGAAAGCTCCGATTCAAGATGTATTACTTTCTGCTGCAGCTGAACATAAGTCAGTCTTTCAACTCTGCTCCTTCTTAGCATCATATTCCTCTCCTTTAGGCAGATACCCATTCCTTTATCTCCTAGTTTATGCCCTTCAGCTAAAAACGTGTAATGATGCAGAACCAATAAATTATTTAAAGAAGCACTTTGCCTGGATGGCTATCCGAAATAAAAATACTGTATCTAACATATATGTATTCAGGAAGAATAGGTAAATTATCCAAGAATCAATTAATGCCAATTGATGCAAGCCCTTCAGTATGGATTAAATTTATTTGCTTTTTAAGCCGTGCAAAAAAGGCTAACTCAAAGGTTCGATTACATCGATCATTCGAGTTAGCCTTTTCATTTTTTCGGTTAGGAGCTATGCTTCCATTTATCATTTCAAAGAATTTATTTCTTTCTGTAATAACCCTTTCCCGTACTCATACAACTGAAAGTCAATTTCATTTTTCTGCTCGATCAGCTTTCTGATTTCCGCTGGAACCTGTTCCATTTTCGGACGTCTTTTAGTTACATTGTGCTTATTATTATAAGGGGCATTCCATCCAAGCTTATTTCTCATAATTGCCAGGGACTCATTAAAACGCTCCGTTATTCCAACCATCAAAAAGTGTTCTTCGATATTTTTTTTAGCTTTTTCTATTGATGCAGTACCATCCCCGGAAATCATTTTTGTTTGTAAGTTATGAATTTGATTTTGTATATTTCTATCCTCACACAAAATAAACTCCTTTAAAGTTAAAGACATAGCTTTTTTATTTAAAGGGTGCCGAGGGCTTTCCCTTAGAAAGTAATAAAAGGAAATGACACGGTCTACAGGATGGCGGAGCATTGTGAGATACTGAACAGGCTGCGATAAAGCTTCATGCAGACCAAATTGAAAATGGCCCTGTATCCACTTTACAGAAGAGAGTCTTGAGTTAGGTGTTCCCTTTAGCTTATTATAAGCGTCCTCATGTCCAGCATAAAAGGAACGGATTTGATAAATACCATACTGTTTTTCTATTATTTTCCTCATGGAGGTACCAGCTGTTTTTGGTATGTGGATAAATATTATCACTTTTCATCCCCCGTAATTCATTATTATTCATTAAGCATTTGTTAAAATACTTTTAAAAATTGGTTCAGATGCTCTGTGTTCAATATCCAGCTTGCTTTAATGCCAGGAACATTTAGTTCAGTTGTTTGACCGACAAAATAATGCAGCTTGCCTCCCGTGGATGTATTCACTAATACATCACTCATTTTAAAAAATGTATTAGAAGTAAGGATAAGAACTTTGGGATGATTTTGCTGAAAGACACTGTTATACATCCCTGAACCTGAAGTGCCTGCTATAACCTTTGCATTGCGGAATAAATTAATTTGCTCTGATATTTTTAGTTCCTGAGGGTGAATAATTTTATAGCCGTTTAAAGAAAAAATCCTTTCAACAGCTTTCTCATTCAGTAAACCTCTCCGCTGATTTTTCAATTTTGACCTGGAGACATAAATCTTTTCAGCCCCTGTCCCCCTGTCATAGTAGTCACCGATTCTTTTCCATGTTTTATAGGCAAATGATGAGGTGTATTTTCGTAGACAAAAGGATTGAACTGGTATATGAAGTCTTTCACATACGATGGGATTGTCCAGATATACAATTTGCCTCGTGCTAATTCCGAAGGGTTTAAGCAAATCGAGCTTCCAGCTGGTTCGATCTTCTGGATTCATAATGAATTTTACCTTTTTAACATCAATATACTTTGTAATCCATAGTCTTGAGATAACCTCTAATAAAAAATGCCCGAAGCCGCTTTTCTCTCCGCTTAAAAAAATACAATCACCTTTTTGATATTTCGTATTTTCTATATTTACCTTTAGTGAGAATCGATTTAATCGTTGATTATAGGTCAGATGGTTTGTTGAGGAGTTAAACTGGTAATGTCTGAAGCTATCAGGAAGAATAAATTTTCTGTTATGGATAATTGTCTGATTCCTTATGCATAAAGTATTTCTAAGACTTGCAACATAAAAATCCTGTGTTACACATTCATTTGGCAAGTTTATACCTGGAAAAGGCAGCACGGGTGGAACGATTTGAGTTCTTTCTGGATTTCTTAAATGATATAGAGTATTCTGCGGTAATATTCCTAATTTAAATTCTTTAAAGTCTTTGGCTGCACATATTTCTCGGTACGGAATCACCTTCATGTAATTTCTGCTCACAATTTCACCCTCCAAAAAATTTCCGGTACAAAATATTATATTCTTCCTAATGTGGATGGCTTGGATTATTGTCCAGACAAAGGGCAAATAAAGGTTAAAATATTTAGGCTCGGCCCTGTTAACTATTGTGAGCACACTGCTTCTCAATCGGAATATATTAACATTGGGTTAAAGGTTTATGGAGATTTATGCTTTCTGGTTTGGGTAATCAGGAATGGTGTCTGAATTTACGCAAAAGCCCATACACATAGCAGGAGAAGCAGCATAACATACAAGTAGGTTTAACCCTAATATAATAAAGCGAGAGGATGATCAGTTAATGGATTTTAAGTCAATTAACGGCGGACAGGAGACTTTATGTATAAAAGTAAATAAAGTTTATGACTGGGTAACCCGCCAAGTTGATGTGCCACTTATTGCTTTTAATGCAAGTGATCTAGCAGCTGGAGCAATTGAGTTTGACTGTGAAAATGGCGGTGTAACGCCAGATACAGACCCATGTGCAGTTCTAGGAGGAAATTACACAGTTGAATGTTTTGCAACTGATGAAAATGGTACTCCTGTTGACCCTCTAGCACCTGGATCAATTCTTTGCCAGGAAATCCCTCAGCCGGATGGCCGTGCAAGCGGGCAGTTCCAGTTGCCAGATGGATCAACAGTTACTTTGCAAAAAGTAAAGGTTTTAAAGAAAGGTTTTGTAGTTGTACGAGTAACAAATCCAAATGGCTTGTCATGTACAACTGGGCCGATTCCTTGGGCTGTATCTGAGAAATTCTTCTTATGTGCGCCTCCAGGAACTTTCCTGCAATGTGAAATTACAGACTTTGAATGTGATGCCAACTTGATTTGCCGCGCAACTGCTACGCCTGGTGAATTCGAATTCCAGCAGCTGGATATTTCAATTAACCTGTGTCAAAACGTTCAAATGGAAGCTTTGGTAAAGCTTGAAATTACAGCTGAATTCTGCCAGCCGCGTCCTGACATGCCTTTCGTTTGTCCGCCGCTTGCGTTCCCGCCTCAGTGCCCGACTGTATTCCCGGGACCTGGTCCATCACCAGCTTAATAGATCATGAAAAACTAGAATCTAAGAGGAGTGCCCGCTCCTCTTTTTTTACATTTAAAACGCTGATTGATAAAGTTTTATATTTTACTCAGCTCTTACCCTCAGAAACATTAACATTTACCCTTACTTAAAGGCATAAAGTGTAAAGAAAACATTTGGTAATGGAATAGGAGTGATACCTTGTTTTGGAAAAAGAAGGAACCTGAAATTGTTAATAGTATCGCCTGGTTCAGTTATTCCATTATGCTTCCTGAAAAGGAGGAGGAAGAAGAGGATATTATGGTAGTTGGAAACTTGAATATAAGAAATATCGGTACAGCTGCATTAAATAATCCCCTCATTTGTCTGCGGACAAAACCTTCGGAAAATGTGCGGCTTGGCGGAAAGATCGGTTCAGTAAATCATACCGCTCTCATGATTGATGGTTCTAATACAGAAGCCTGGGTATATATAGATGATGACTGGAAGGAAAAAGCATTAAAGATCGGTGAACACTGGTTAAAGCCAGGAAAATCCAAGGCGCTTGAGCAAGGGACAAATTTAAATTTTGGATATGAGCTGCAGGTTTCTTCCAAGAAAAAAGATAGATTCGTTCTTGTGGACGGTTTTTTTTATTGTGATGAACAAAAAGATGGAATCGGTGCCTTAAACAGCATTTCTATTAATTTTTAGGTGAATGTTATGAGAATATTATTTATTTCTTCAGGTTATACAGGGATATATAAATTTTTTGAACAATGGATTATGAAAGAGCTTCAAAAGAAAACCAATGTAAAACAATTTGATCCCCTAACTGGCATTGGAAAGCTAAAAACAATGGTAAATCAGTTTAAACCGGACATTGTCATTGTCCTTCTGGGCTTTAAGGTCCCTTTAAAAATAATCCAATGGGTAAAGACACAAAAGATTAAGACGGCAGTCTGGCTAACGGAAGATCCTTATTACATGGATAAAACGGAAGTGCTAATACCCAATTATGATTATATCTTTACTATCGATACGGCAGCCAAAGATTTCTATATTAAAAAAGGGCACCAGCAAACTTTCCATTTGCCATTAGGAACTTCAACAGAAATATTCAAGCCTATTCAGGCCGGACCAGCTTTTATAAGCGATATATGTCTGCTGGGCTATCCATATCCGGATAGGGTGAAGCTTATCCAGGTTCTTCTGGAAAAAACACCTTATAAAATCAAGGTAATTGGCAAATGGAGAAATAAATTAATCCGGCTGCAAAATCACCCCAGATTGAGAATTCATGATATTTGGGTGGAACCATCGATTGCGGCTCAGTATTATAACGGAGCAAAAATTGTATTAAATACGCACAGGCCCTACAATTTACATCAAAACAAAAATCGGATTGGCATTAAGGGCAATAGCATAAATAATAGAACCTTTGATGTAGCAGCTTGCGGGGCTTTTCAGTTAATTGAGTACAAAGAGGATTTGCCAATCCACTTTATCGAAGACAAGGAGATCGTATCATTTAAAACGGAAGATGAACTGCTTCAAAAAATTATTTTTTATATTAATCATGAAGAAAAGCGCAAGGAAATTTCGGAACTCGCAAACAAGCGCGTCCTTAAAGAGCATACATTTGAAAAAAGGATGGAAGACATGCTGAGTAAGCTCCAATGACAATAGTAAGTAAAGACTATCATTGGCAATTAACCTACTCCGCATCTTCACTGTTCCATGGTTTTGTTCCGCGATGCAGTTTTCTCTGAACCCCTTTGTCATGTACCCGATGTTCATCGGTTAATGCATTTATGGGATAAAAATCCCAATGCCTTACAAGCTTTCTAAAAAAAGCTGCGTCACCGGCCTTCCAATTGTCAGGGTGGTCATCCCACCCTTTCACTACCTCTAAGCAGGATCGACTGTGCATAAAGGAATTATGATCAACCCTCCCCATTGGATATCGTGTAACTCCAACTAAGGGGCGTATAAAAGTCCTTGTAATCCTATTCCCTGTATACACAATGACTTTTTGTCTGCCATATAAGACATGAATTTTGGGGTTCATTTGAAACGCCGCTGCCATTCTCTCGAATCGGGTTGGATAGTATATATCATCATCAGTTAAATAGGTTACTAAATCTCCCGTTATCCTTCCGAGTGCCAAATTAATGCAGGTTGCATATCTGGTTGTTTTTGGGCGATCCTCGGGACTTACTCCTGTCTGAATTAGTGTAATCCGGGGATCTTTATCAGCAATTTCATTTAATACATTTTTAGTTTTTGCATTAGAATTGTCATCTACAACAATGAGCTCCCAATTGGGATATGTTTGCTGCTGAACACTTGCAATGGCCTCACGGACTCTCTGAGGACGATTATAACTTGTTAAAATACAGCTTATTTTCAGGTTAGGTTTATTTTTGGTGGCTTTAGACATTTTATTCACCTTGCTTTTTTCATTTTCTGTGCGGGCTTTCTTCAATAGGGCTTTTTTTTGCCTTAAAGATAAATGAGGAGTTATTCCGCTGGTTTTCTTTCTGAGAAAATTTCCCTTGGTGACTCCAGCAAAATTTTGAACTACCACCAACAAATAATACACCTCCCTTACTGTTGAATAGATAAAGCCGCTACACTAATGTATTCATTAATTGATGGACTTAGCTCTCTTTTAAAAAGGTTCAGTGGTTCGTTATTTTTTAACTTTGTAGTTTGGCTGTAAAGGTTTCAGGATGCCATTTGAAGTCTTTACATTAATGATTCTTTTGGCTGAGGGCATTTTTCTGCCTTGATACGATGCATTGGAGGAAATCTTTTTATTAACCTCATGGCAAAAGCACATAGTCTCACCGCCTTTTATTCGCACTGATTCGCGCTGGGCACTTCAAAGGTCCCTTAGTAAGTTTGAAGCTTTCCGTTTACATATTTTTTTGTAGAGTACCCTGCTTTTGTACCCTTCACCACAGGCATTTTATAATTGTTTGCTGTGAGCTTAACCGCTTTTCCGTAATTCGGGTCACTTCCTAAATAATATTTATTAACTTTTTTACAAAGACACATAGGAGCACCTCACTTTCTTAAGATATACTATTCGTGAGCTTGTCTTCAGTTTGTGCTAATATACATATTCTTCAACTTTTTTAACTAACAAATTTTGAATCTCTTTATGGCAAAATTCTTATTATGTCGTCAGCTACTTGAAAACTTAACTCAGGCCTTCTGCTTTTTACAAACTTTTTTAATTCCTGGATGGTAGGGTAATCATTCAAAATAGGATTGGGACCAATAAAACATCGGGCATCATCAATTAAAATTACATGATGCCTAACATGATGCTTTAAAATCTGATCTAATTCATCCAAAATAGGAGTATCTCTATCCCCTCTGGCTGTATCTATTGAATCTGGTACATAATGTCCGTCCAGCCAAAATACACAAGGTACATTAATAGACTTCAGCATGTCCCCCAATACTAAGGAGCTATCACCATGCACAATATTCACATGTGATTGGCTGGAAAATTTTATTTTTGCTTCATTATATAGGTCTTTATCTAATTCTATTGAGACTATTTTATTGAAATTATTTAATACTGCCTCAATCATGGCACCTTTATAAGTACCAGTCTCTATTAACACCTGTATGTTATTTTTTTTCTGGTATTTCTTTACTGTTTCTGGTCTGATTTTGTAGGGTTTAGCTTCCAATAACCAAAAACGCATAGTCTCTTCTCTTGTTAATGAATTAGGCAAATATAAGTTATTTCTCCAAAACTCCAATATATTTTTATACTTATCTTCCATAAATAATCACCCTTTATTTGTTATACCAATTAAACCCGGAAAACTATAAATAAGGATTTTTCACGGTTAGCTTATTTTTCAAAAAAAGATCGATATAATAAATCAACTTTTTTCCTGAATATTTCAGAATTGAAAAAATCGATTGAGTGGCATGCCTTGTAGCATAGGCTATAAAGCTCTTTAATATCATCTTCAATATATGGATCATTTAACAATCTATCTAAGCTCACCCTGCTATGCTGTAATGAAGGGTCAATAAAATGATTTAACTGCCTTTTTAATTCTATCTCATTTTTTTCGATTTTAAGATTGAAAGTCTTAGAAAGAATTTTTAAGCATCCAAGACTATTGTCCAGGAATTGGTTATAATCAAAGATGAGCCTTTTATGGCCTTCTGTCTTTTTCAAACTTAATAACGTTCTTTGCTGCCAAAGCTTCAATGCTGTAATGTCTTTAAAGTTATATGCTTTTTTGAATGAATGAATAATGTCTACGGGATTACGAACCAGGATTACATAATGGGGAGTGACAGATAGTTCATTTAATACCTCATTCCATAGTGCAATAAAATGGCATGTTCTTGGATCTTTCCATCCCCATACCTCTTTATCTAAATATTCTTTTGTTATATAGTCTTTCAATTCTTGTTTTAAATGGATGTAATCCTTCTTGTGCCACCATTCATGATGAATATTGTTTCCAACTGTTTTAAGCATCTTTTCATGGATCATTACAATTCTGCTGTTTTCCCAATAGCCTTTTGGATTTGTGCGGTCAGCAGGATAAAGATGGGATCCTACATCCACTCCCATTAAATTTATCGCCCTGGTCACCATTGAAGATCCGCATCTTCCTGATCCTATAATGCAAATTGCTTTATTTTCTCTAACCATAGTTTCTCCTTTCACATCAGTTGTTTTAATAAATCTGCTTTTTTCTGAAGACTTTCCGGTAAGCAAATAGATGATTGGTAATTTGTTATTTTTACTGGGAAAATTAATGATAAAAGTTTGGAAGAAACTACTGCTGGCATTATTTTTAGAAGGAGGATAGCAGATGTAGATTTATTAGATGATTTTTTAACTGTTTACTTTTTTTCTGAGATATATTTTTGTACCATTTCCAGATTTTTGATATCAGTCAGATTATACTTACCTATTTCTTTTGTCCCCCCTAGTCCATTTGCAATTCCAATCACTTGTGTAGGCGATTTAATAGAATCAACGATTATATCCCCTTCATTCCCAATAATCCCCCCTGATACTAATTTTATTTCCTCTATTGATGACTTACCTTGCACCTCCCTAAAAAACTTTTCAGTATAGTCCATTAAAGGTATTAATGAGTATAGAAACCCCAATCGTACATCAAGCCGAAAAGAATTTAACCTTTTTTTACTGCTGTTTTTATAAAATTCATGAGTAAAATTGTTTATGCCACCATCCAAAACTAAGGCATTTTCCTTTAAACTTTGAATAATATTATGATTAATTACTTGTTTAGAAGATATAAAGGAAATAATAGCATCAAAAAAATCACTCATCTCTTCAAAATTTTGTAATTGTTTGATCCTATTTAATGAATATCTAGGAAGAATTAAGTTAAGCGCATTTACCAATAAACTAACCTTATTTTTATCCCGTGAATAAATATATATCTCTGCCCCTCGTTCAGCCAATCTTAACGCAAGTTTCCCAGCTATATTGCCTGCACCATAAATTAAGATTTTTTTATCCTTAAGAAAATCTTTAAAATAATTCAACATGTAAAGGTCTGCAGCTTCTACAGTCGCATCATTTGGTTTGTATGACTTGACAATTGAGGACTTTATAGTTTTTTTTGCAATACTCTCGAGATCAACATTTTTTTTGGATTCAACATCTATTAGAATATACTTGACCTTGCCATCGAGAAAATTTAAACATTTTTCTGCTGAATGAATATTTGAAATTAAGAAATTAATCGTTTCAAATCCAAGTGTTTTTCTTCTTGGCAAGACAGTAAAGGGAGCTGAATCTCTAGATGTCATCCCTACTGTTGCTACAGTTATTGAATTAGGGGCAGTAAAACTTTTCAATTCTTTTTTTATCTTCTCAATCATTTCAGCTTATTTTCCCTCCTTTTATACCTGAAATTGATTGGTTTTTTATTTTTTCAATATTGATCTTTAATAATTTTATCTAGCATTTGCCCAATTTTTTCAGGATAATGGATTACAGCTTCTTTAAGTTTTTCTAATTGTCCTTGTAAATTCTCACTGCTTTTTATTTTGGGAACAGCAATCATAACATTAGGGTGTTTGGTTTTCACTATTTCCTCACTAGTGTAAAAAAGTGATTCATTTAATTTTTCTCCCTGACGTATTCCTGTAATTTCTATTCTAATATCTTTGTCTGGTTCATAACCATATAAGCAGATCAGCCTTCTGGCAATATCAATGATTTTAACTGGCTTCCCCATATCCAGTACGAAAACCTCTCCCCCTTTTGATAGTGCACCTGCTTCAAGAACAAGTTGCACTGCTTCAGGGATGGTCATAAAATACCTCACCATATCTGGGTGTGTTACGGTAACCGCTTCTCCTGACTCAATTTGTTTCTTAAAAATGGGAATTACACTTCCGCGGCTTTCCAGCACATTTCCAAACCTTACAATTGAGAACTTCGTTAAACTTTCTGATGCAGCAGCCTGAACAATCAGCTCTCCAATCCTTTTAGTTTTCCCCATAATATTAATAGGCTCGACAGCTTTATCAGTTGAAATAAAGACAAAGCGTTCAACAAAGTATTTAGATGATGCCTTGACAAGATTTTCAGTTCCAAAAATATTGTTTCGTACTGCTGCTCCTTCATTCATTTCCATTAATGGAACATGTTTGTGAGCTGCAGCATGAAAAACAATAGTTGGTCTATACTGTTCGAAAATTTGTTCAATGTGATTCTTATCCTGAATATCCGCTATTATTAAATGTATTTGAGTTTTGGGAAACTTTTCTTTAATATCTGCAGAGATATTAAAAATACTATTTTCTCCATGGCCAAGTAAAATCAGCCTTTTTGGACTGTATCCGGCAGCCTGCTTAACTAATTCACTTCCGATTGAGCCTCCTGCTCCAGTAATTAAGACGGTTTTATTTGAAATATATTCACTAATTCTCTTTGTAGGCCTAATGATGTCTCTTCCAATAAGATTTTTTACATTAATATTAGGTGGTTTACTATTAATCTTTTTTTCTGCCTGTTTTTTAGTATCCTTTACCAACTGTTCGTTGCCATTACTAAATGAAGCATTAATCGAAGGAATATTATTATTGAAGAAAACTCTAATTGGCCCGAAAAAAAATAATGCTGTTGTAACAAATAGAATTAATAAAAAGAATAGATTTGATTGTATGCTCATGAAAATCAAAACGTATATACAAAATAAAAAGCTGGCAATTAACAAATGCTCTTGCTTTACAATTGAAAATTCTTTTCTCAACAGTAATTTGTACAGGCACAATTGAACTAATGGTACATAGACTAATAGTGCAAAAACAGCTCTTAAATCCATAATTTCAATAATTAGCGCCTTACTTTCTGCAGCTATTAAAGAATATATAAATATACTGGATATAAAGAGGAAATGAAAAATATATTCTTTTGTAAATTGGATCAGATTATTCATTGTTTTTAATGCCCATCCTTTCCTTAGAAACATTTTGATGTTCTTTTTTTGCACTTTATATCAAGTTGGATTGAAAATCGTTTTTTTATTATCCAGTATGATAGTTAATATAAAAATGCAAGTTGAGTATTCTTTAGGGTATCGATGTACCATCACAATACATCGTATTCAAAAAGAATGATTTTGTATGGGTTAGTAACCTCTTGTCCAAAAAAATAACCTGTTAGTTTTAAACTAACAGGTTTTAAAATTATAAGATTTATAAATCTTTTTCGCATAAAGCCTTTAAGGTCGGCTTTTCAATGATTATTGTGCGAGTAGAAATTAAGGGTGCAATTTAAGAAAATCATCAGAATTCCAGCTAAATATCATTATCTTTATTATTGGGATTATTTGTATGATTTTTATTATATTCATTTGCGGTTTTATCAAATCTAAATTCACGGCCTTCTATTATCTTATCTATAGCATGGCCAAAATCAATAGCAATTTTACCAGTATCACGCACAATTCGGGGTACAAGAATCGAAGCAGGTAATCCTGCAGAAACTAGTGCCACCTCCCAATTCGAATTTCTGCATAATAAATTGTGTACCTTTTGGAGATCCTCCATACCCTCCAGATTAATTGTGTTGGTAACTGTTACTCCTTTTTTCTTAAATAAATGCTGAGCCTCTTTTGAACGTCTTCCCACCAAAACAACTTTTTGCATTCGAAGCCATTCCCAAAAATCCTGGCTTCTTATTAGTTCATGGGTAACCCAGGCTGAACATACATGTTTCGGTACAATTTGAAGTGCCTTTAACATTTCTTTTGCTGCTAGGGCAGCTCTTCTATCCTCATAAATACGAGATGTTGAACGATGGAGACCAACAATATCCGTCATTTTTAATGCTTCTCTAATATCAGTCTGCATCTTCTGAGGATTCTCAGTTGCTCCATTGTATTCTCTATAGTTCCATCCCTTAATCCAATCAGGATATGTGGTCCATGCCAAATTAATCTCACTATGGCCAAATCGGGCAAGTGAAAGGGGTTTCTTCTGAAGAAAAGCCACTTTCAATAATTTAATAACATCTGAGGTTTGCAGCATGTCATTTTCATACTCACCTGGTATCTTCCCCATAATTTATTAATCCCTTCTGAAATGAGTTTTTAACTTCTTTATTACCATTTCGGCGGTTACTTTCTCTGCAATGTTTTGTGATTTTAGTGTGAGATTCCTGTTATTTATTTTAATTTTGCTGTTAAATTCTCTGCTTGTGATTATATGAATAACTATATCCCTCTTATCCTTATTTGACCCCTTTGCAGAATATGAAAAGGAATAGTATTCCTTTTTGTTCGGTTTCCTGTTTAGTAATTCCAGAAACACTCCATCTAAAAAATGTTTACCCTTTTTTTTCATAATTTGATGAAGCCGGCCAAAGATCGTACTGTTATTATTTTTCTTTTCATACAGTGGATTACGAAAAGAATTATTAAGCTTAACGATTAATTCTTTACTTTTAAAAAAGGAACTTAGAATTACCTCTTTTTCTGTTCCTTTTTTTAACTTTTCCACATGATCCTGAAAGCCCTGCTGGTCATATTCACGATTTAAAATTTCCCTATATAACTCTTTAACAAATTGAGAATTTTCTTTGCTATACATTTCTTGAATTATTTGAAGTATCTTCAAATCACTTTCCTTCCTCCTTTTTTATTTTGGCAGACTTTGTAAGACATTTTTATATTGTTCTGCAAGTGATTCCCAACTCAGCTCTTGTTCAGCATATTTATATGCATTATTTACGATATTCAACGATATATTTGGACTATTAACCAAACTAGGAATCTTATTTGCAAATTCATTTAAACTGCAAATAATTGCATGATTTCCATTTGAAATTTCGTAGCCTCTCGCTCCAAAGTTTGTTGTTATAACCGGAACTTTCTTCCCAAAATATTCTGCAAGCTTCATATTTGAGCCAGAACCTGTGATAATTGGATTTATAGCAGCATCTGCTACTCTTAAGAGAGCATCTTTAAACTCTTCATTTAATGTTTTAAAATGTAAAACATTTTGAGGCGGTGCTTTTCCAGCTGAGTTACAAACCGATCCAATAATTAAAAAGTAATAATTTTTTAAGTTCAAAGCCAAATCTTGTTCTATATACTGTAAGGCCTTCACGTTCGGGTAATGATTGCTGCCAATAAATACAATAACCGGAGCTCCTTTAAAGAGATTTTTAATGCTTGAAAAGTCATCGTTAAAATAATCATTATCTTTTAGTTTTATACCATTTTTTATAGTAGCAATCTTTTTTGGATTCATATGGAACATCTCTATGAATTGGTTTTTATCCTCAGTTGACACCGTTATTACTAGGTTGCTTTTTTTTAATGCAAGTAACTCTATTTTTTTCACTTGATTAATTAAAAATTTGTACATGGGATGGCCCTTTAATATTTCACTTTTAAGTTTTGTCTCTACATTTAAGCTTTCATATATCAACGGTTTACTTTGAAGATCTTGTATTAAAGGAATCATATAAGGGTGAGCAGTAACTATAAACTCAGAATTTCTATAAAGTAACTTGGTTATCTTCATTAGTAAATTGTTTTTTGTGCACATATAAGAATTAACAATATCACTTACACTTATATGAAACTGCTTTTTTATTTTCATGTTTTCTTGAATATGTTCAGGTGTTTTTGGAATACTTACTTCAAGAAAGTTCTCTGTAATTCGCTTTTTTTCAATCACTTTAGCATTTGTAAAGCAAAGTAAAATAATTTTATAATATTTTGATAGGCCAGAATATAATTGTTTAAGTCTAACTTCTCCTCCTGATAATGCTGTGGACACTTTAAAATCATTAAGGACAAGAATATTTTCTCTTTTTTTTCCTTTTGTGATATTATCAATTTCCTTCTTAAATTTTAAAACTATTCCTTTCCAAGAATAGTTTTGGTCGATGTGTTTTTTTCCCTTCATTGCGATAGTCTTTAATCTTTTCCTATCTTTTATCGCTGTATCTAAAATTGCTGCAAAATTATTTTTGTCAGCCGCTAAATAATCTTCACCTGAAGTCAAATTGAGGCCGCGAACTCCCATTTCTGTTGAAATTAAAGGCAGACCCGCTGAAAGGAATTCAACAGTTTTTAAATTAGTGCCTCCACCAGAAAACATTGGATTTATAGCAAAATCTGAATTAGAAAGAAGTTCTTTTTTCTGTGAGTTGCCAATTCTCCCCAAAAGTTCTACATTACTTCTGCTTACATTTTTAAATTGATTACAGCAATCACCTGCTATAACAAAATTTATATTCTTGCACTTCACTGCAAGATTATTGATGATAAAATTTACAGCTTCATAATTCGGGGGATGTTTGCTTCCAATGAAAAAGGCAGTGGGCTTTTGCCGGTGGTGTTTTGTCGGGATATTTGTCCATTCTTCAGGAACGATGCCATTGGGGGCAAGTTTTATTTTGTCTATATTTACACCATAAGATTTAACAAAGCCTTTCCTGTCCTCCTCTGATACTGCAAAAACCAGGTCAGCCAGCAATACCATCTCTTTTTCAACTTCAAAAAAATACTTAGTATACTTTTTTGCTTCAACTCCATCCCACATCTGCTTTGCCAGATCTGCCTCATTGTTATAACTGTTATATATTCTTGGTTTCTCATCAAATCCAAAAAATAAGTCGTAACCCAAGGTAAATGGTGAATCATGAATTATAATATCGCTTTGTTCGTATAGATTAAGAAAAACTTCGTGATACTTATTTGGATAATTGGACGCCAAGGTTGAAACTAAAGCAGAATATTCAATTCCAACCTTTCCGCGTAACTCTTTGTTAAGGCGACCGTGAATATCTAAATCATTTGGGACTAAATATTCCCTGAAGGTTTTCGAATATTCAACAATCCTTACTGATTTATGAGGGTGTGATGAAGAAATGAGGGTTACATCATAATGATTACTTAATTCATTATAAAAGTGAAAATACCTGTGTTCACCTCCGGTAGCAGGAGGGTTTTTCGCAGGGAAAAAATTAAGAACAAGGATTTTTTTCATATGCTTAATTCCCCTTTACTTTTTACAAACAAGAATTTAAAAATAGGCTCTATTTTTAAAGGTTGTTGTTTTTGTTTAAGAATTCTGCCCGTAGATTTCCACTGCAGGTACAGAGCGAACCCACGGGAAGAATGTGAGCCTCCCCTGCTTCGCCTGCAGGGTATTAAAGTTCCCTCTCCTCCCGCAGGACATGGAATAAGCTTCCTCGAATGTTCAACCGCAAGCAGGAAATGCGTCAGCATTTTCGAAGATGGAGTGCAAACAGCGAAGGTCAATTCTGCAAATTAAACTAAATTATGAAAAAGCAATAAACATTTGAAAACAGCCTTGAAAAAAACTGCCCTTATTTTTTAGAGTTTCTCTTTAAATCTTCTTCTACCATCATTTCAATCAAGTTTTCAAAGCTTACTTTAGGCTCCCAATCCAACTGTTCTTTGGCTTTTTGGGGATTTCCTATTAATAAATCAACTTCTGCCGGACGGAAAAATTTCTCATCGGCAACAACATAATTCTCCCAATTCAGTCCAGCATAGTTAAACGCAGTTTGTACCCATTCCCTTACAGTATGTGTTTTGCCGGTAGCGATTACATAATCATCAGGACTGTCCTGCTGCAGCATTTTCCACATGGCTTCAACGTAATCACCAGCAAAACCCCAGTCTCTTTTTGCATCCAGATTTCCTAAACGGAGCTCATTTTGAATTCCCAGCTTTATTTTTGCAACAGCATCAGTTACTTTCCGTGTCACAAACTCAATTCCTCTTCTTGGTGATTCATGATTAAACAATATCCCCGAGCATGCAAAAAGATTGAAACTTTCTCTATAATTTACTGTAATCCAATGCCCATAAACTTTTGCCACACCGTAAGGACTGCGTGGATAAAAAGGAGTCACTTCAGTTTGTGGGGTTTCTACAACTTTTCCAAACATTTCACTGCTGGAAGCTTGGTAAAAACGAGCATCCAAATCAGATAAACGAATTGCTTCCAGCATATTTGTGACTCCGAGCCCTGTTACTTCTCCTGTGTAAATCGGCTGTCTCCAGGAGTCGCCAACATAGGATTGAGCAGCTAGATTATAAACCTCATCAGGTTTCGCTATCTTAATTGCTTCGGTTAAGGATGTTTGGTCGCGAAGATCCCCTGATAAAAATTCAATTTCGTCTTTTATATGTTTTATATTTTCATAATTTTGTGTTGCTGTTCTTCTTTTAAGTCCATAAACTTTGTAGCCTTTATCTAGAAGTAAATCAGCAAGATAAGATCCATCCTGTCCGGTTATACCAGTAATTAATGCTTTTTTCATGATATACTCCTTTCCAAACTAGTATATTGCCAGGTAACTTAATATTTTAACTGCAGATTATAATTCTTAAATGACCCAGCTTATTTTCATTATATGATTAAGAAGGACAAGAGTTACGAACTTTGGAACATTATTCCAATCCAACAATATAATTAAATGTGTATATTAATAGCATTTTCGAACTCTCTGCTTCACCTCTTTGATGGCAATTGGCCAATTTGATTTAGCCGCAATCGGTACTTTTCACCGATTGCTTTAGATGACAATTTAGTTTCAATAGTCCTCTTTCCAACTAATCCAATTTTATCGGCGTATTTTTTATCGAATACCAGCTTTCTCATCGATTGAGAAGCCTGTAAAAGGTCAGGTTCCGCCCATCGCTGATTAGATGTGTATGGGCCATAATCCTGTCCAATATTTTTTAAAGTAAAATCGACTAAACAGGAATTGTTATTATTCATGAATTCCAGGTTGCCAGACCAATTTGTAGCTATAACCGGCTTACCTAGAAACATGGCTTCTGCCAAAGGTAATCCAAATCCTTCGGATCTATGAAGAGAAACATAGCTGTCAGATACATATAGCAAACCATTTACCGTTTTCCGATCAAGTACTTTATCGATAAAAATTATGTTTTGATATTCCTCACATTTTTGTTTAAGCACCTCAAGCTGACTGGAATTGGAACCATTATTAATTTTAATAGCGAGTGCAACTGAATGGTTTTTTCCGGGAAAAGCCATCTTAAATGCATCTATAACTGCCATTGGGTTTTTTCTTCCCAATGTACTGCTAACGTCGAACATTGTAAAAAATAAAAATTTATTTTCCGGAAGATTGAAGTCTTTTCTGGTAATTACTGAAGGTATTTCTACGAAAATAGAGTGAGGAATTGTAATAACCGGCTTTCGAGTTCTACTTGAAATAACATTTGAGGTAAAACTGGAAGGAACCCAGACTTCATTAATTAATCGAAGGCTTTTTAACCAGGTACCAGGGAGTTTTTCCAGTTCCCAATGCCAGTACCCAATATTATATCGGTTCAAAAACCATTTCTTTGGCAAGTTGTTTTTTTTATAATGTATAAAAAACTGGTCAGAATTTATAAAAAAGATATTCGTATTAAAAATTGGTTCTTGTACTTCCTTGTGTATCCAGGAGAAGTCATTTTGCCTGGCTGGACAATGCGAAAAATTTATTATGCAAAAAGGGATTCCTGCCGATTGCAGTGCCCTTGCAGCTGAACGGCATGCTTCCCCTAATCCAAATTCAGCTCGGGCATATCCGATCAAATTGACACCTTTCTTCATAGATCAATGTCTTCCTTTCCCTACCTGAATTTTGTTTTCCAGTCAAACCCGATCAAAGGATCATCCCAAGCTATTCTTTTCTCATCAGGTTTTTCTTTATCATAAGAACAAGTTGTAAAATAAATAATTACCGCAGGCTTTTCCCCCAGGACTCTATAACCATGTGCAACACCCTTTGGAATAAGGAGCATAATTTGATTCTCTTCACCCATGTAATAGACTTCGGTCTTACCAAAGGTAGATGAATTTTCTCTTAAATCATGTAGTACCACTTGTGCATTACCTGAAGGAAAGAACCATAAATCATCTTGTTTTTCATGGTAATGAAATGCTTTTATTACGCCTGGATAGCTCATAGACCAGGAAGCCTGCCCAAACCTTGACAGCAACTCCGGCTCATCATCCCTGATAAGCTCGGCAAAAAATCCCCGGTCGTCACAATGCTTTATAAGCTGTTTAGTTTTTACGCCTTCTATCATTTGCTTAACTCCTTCCGTATAAAGTCTTTCAATGCATACTCCCAATGCCTTGGAGTCTTAATGCCTTGATTATTAATTGCCTTATGTTCCATGACTGAATATGCGGGCCTTGGTGCGGGAACACCATATTCTGCACTGGTTATAGGCTGCACTCTGGCAGGGTCATAACCTGCTTCTTCAAAAATTCGTTTTGCAAATGTAAACCATGTACATGAGCCTGTATTGCTAAAGTGATAAATACTATTTTCCTTATCAATTAATTGTTCAATAACTGCTGCTAAGTCATTAACATAGGTTGGTGACCCAATCTGATCATTGACAACTTTTATTTCTCTGTTTTCCTTTCCCAGTTCAAGCATGGTTTTTACAAAATTTTTCCCTTCATGTCCGTAAAGCCATGAAGTGCGGATAACCGTAGCATCACTATTGGTTAGCACTATCCGTTCTCCAAGCCATTTGCTCATTCCGTAGACCGACAGAGGATTTGGAATGTCATCCTCCGTATAAGGACTTTGTTTTTTCCCGTCAAAAACATAATCTGTACTTATATAGATAATTCTTGCATTTACTTTTTTCCCTGCTGAAGCTATATATCCGGCACCTAAACTATTGACTTCAAAAGCTTTCTTTCTCTCTGATTCACATTTATCTACTGCAGTATAAGCTGCTGCATGTATAATAATATCGGGTTTCAGCTGGTTAATTATGAGGTCTGCCTTTTCTTTATTTGTTATATCGAGATCTCCTTTTCCCAGACTGTAGCTATGATGCTTACTGCTTAAGGATTTTTGCAGTTCCCTGCCTAATTGACCTTCACCGCCAGTGATTAATATATCTATTTTCCTCACCTTTTTCTTTTAGCATCTGGATTTATACCAATTAATCGTTCTGCTGATCCCTTCTTCAAATGAAACCTCAGGCTTCCAACCGACTTCCTTTGATATTTTGCTTGAATTCATTGCATATCGCCTGTCATGGCCTTTACGGTCGTCAATATACTTGATAAGACTCTTATCTTTATTTAACTGGTTTAAAATAATTTGGATAACCTCCAAATTTGTTTTCTCATTATTACCGCCAATATTATAAATTTCACCTGCAATTCCCTTTTCTAAGACCATTTCTATGCCCCTGCAATGATCTTCTACAAAAATCCAATCTCTTATGTTTAATCCATCTCCATATAAAGGAATTTCCTGGTTATTAAGAGCGTTTGTAATTGTTTTAGGGATAAGCTTTTCTGTATGCTGCAAAGGTCCATAATTATTGCTGCATCGTGTAATGATAAGAGGAAGCTGATAGGTTTCATAAAAAGAGCGGACAAGCAAATCAGAGCTGGCTTTACTTGCGGAATAAGGATTATTGGGTGCAAGAGGAGTCTGTTCTGTAAAGGGAGAATCTCCTGGAGAAAGGGAACCATATACTTCATCTGTTGAAATATGAATCATTTTATCTGCTTTTCCTTTTAAGACTGCCTGCAATAAATTAAATGTTCCTTGAATATTAGTCCTGATAAATGGATGTGCGTTAAGAATACTCCTATCCACATGTGTCTCAGCGGCAAAGTTAATAATGGCATCATATCTCAAATCAAAAACTTCATTTAATTCCACTTCATTTCCTATGTCACATTTAATAAAACGATAATTATTAGAAATCTCAAAGGCCTGAATTTCCTTTTTATTTGAAGCATATGTCAAAGAATCTATATTAGTAATATAATAGTTTTTGTTCATTAGTATTCTTGAAATGAAGTTTGAACCAATAAATCCTGCTCCACCAGTGACAAGAAGATTTTTAACCATTATTATCCTCTTCTTTCCTATTTTCATAAATAAACTTTTGAGCCAAAAATAAAGAATGATGGGTTCCTGCATCAATCCACCAGCCATTTAAAACATCATACTCCAGCTGGTTTTTTTGTATATACAGATTGTTTACATCTGTAATTTCCAGCTCATTTCGTTCGGATGGCTGAATGTTTTTGATAAGATTGAATACTTCCTCATCGTACATGTATATTCCAGTTACACAATAATAAGAAGGCGGGATGCTTGGCTTTTCATGAATAGAAAGTATTTTCTTTTCAATTAAATCTAATTTCGGAACACCGTAACGTGTCGGGTTGCTGACTTTCTTTAAAAGAACCCTCGCCCCGTGCTTCTGGTTTTCGAAAGCTTTTAAATGGAGTGTTAAAGTATCTTCAAACAAATTATCACCCAGTACCACTGCGAATTTTTCTTTATTTATATAATCCCGTGAAGCTAAAAGTGCATCAGCAATCCCTCCCCCTTCATTTTCCTGGGCCCGAAATGTAAGTTTTACATTGAATTCCCTTCCATCACCTAAAACCTCTCTAAATACGCTCAAGTCCTTTTCATTTGTTATGATAAGTATCTCCTGGATACTTGCTTCCCTTAATTTGATAATTGGCCAATAGATCATAGGATAGGGGCCAACCGGCAATAGATGTTTATTTATGATTTTAGTAAAAGGTAAAAGACGTGTTCCTGTCCCTCCCGCAAGAATGATTCCTTTCAATTTAGATGTCTCCCTTCGCAAACTCTTATCAAGAAAAGGCTCCATATTAATTAAAATCTTTAAAGAAACACTGATAGTCAGGGAATTTTCATTTGGGATATCATATCGCTGTTTCTTTAAAGACTTTCTCTTCGTGTTGTTTCAATTTTGAATGATTGGCCTATGGCATTTCATAAAGTTCTTAGAAAATTTGTATTACCTTAAGGTACTACCTGTCTAAATTACTTTATGTTTTTTCGCTCTTATTGTTATAGGCAACTCCATTAATTCCTGTCCAAAATATTTGGCAAGCCGCTAATCTTTTCCCGAAAAATGTTAATTTATTGAAAAACGAGGCGAATATCTACGCAAAAAAGAATTTATCACATAGGTATAATATGATTACTTATTTGGAATTGTCAGGAGAGATTTCTATGAATATCGATGCAATTTTTTTATGCATCATTCTTTCCATCATGTTTTTTGGTCTTATTAAGGAATGGTTTTCGGCGGAATTTATGGTTTTTCTCACGCTGGCTATTCTTATATTTGCGGGAATTACAACTCCATCCGAAGCTTTTAAAGGTTTTGCAAACCCGGCAGTCCATACTGTTGCTTTCCTTTTTATTGTAGGAGCAGCTGTATCCAAGAGCGGCATACTGCACGTCATAATTCAAAAAATATTAAGCAAAAGTAAATCAATACAGTATGTATTGTTTCGCTTGATGGTGCCAACAAGTGCCATGTCTGCGTTTATGAATAACACTCCAATTGTAACCATGCTTATCCCCGTCCTTCAGAAGTGGGCAGCTGCAAACCATGTAAAACCATCTAAACTGCTAATTCCTTTATCCTATGCTGCTATTCTCGGAGGAACTATTACTCTAATAGGGACATCAACAAATCTAGTTGTTCAGGGTTTATTAATTGAAAAAGGCTTAAGCGGATTCAAAATGTTTGATTTTGCCTATATCGGCTTACCGATTACGGTTGCGGGAATTTTATATTTTGTAACGATAGGTCATCGGCTTCTGCCCGAGCGGGCACATAATTTTGAACTTTTTCATGATGGAAAGCTGCCTTTTATCCACAAATTTAGTGTCGAAAAAAATTCAACATTAATAGGAAAAAGCATAATGGATGCTATGCTTCGCAATCTGGAACAATTATTTTTGGTTGAAATAATCCGAAGCGGGAAACCCATTATTCCTGCACCAAATGATGAAACCATTCAGGAAGGTGATATTCTTGTTTTCTCAGGAAACCCTGATGGATTATTAAAGGTATGCCATATTATTGGATTAAGACGCGTTCTGGGGAACAAAGGGAATCATATTAACCTTCCTGCTACTTTTTTAGAAGTTGGAATTTCAGAAAAATCTCCTTTAATCAATATAAAAGTTAAAGAAAGCAATTTTCGGTCAAGGTATAATGCAGCAATTGTAGCCATTAAAAGAAATGGAAAGTTTATAACTTCGGGTATTGGAAATTTTGTGTTAAAGAAGGGAGATACACTTTTATTACTGGCTAAAAATGATTTTTTGAGGACATGGTCGAATGCTGAAGATTTCTATTTTATCTCTCCTATTGAAAGTAAATATAGAAATAAAAAAAAGGAAAAATTTGTGGTCATATTGATTCTTATAGGAATCATTATTTCATCGGCATTTCAGCTGATATCCATATTCAGCCTGGCATTAATTTCTGCGCTAATCGTGATTTTAACAAAAGTTATTACTGTTAACGAAGCAATAAAATCCATAAACTGGAGTGTCATCATTATTATGGGGAGCTCTATTGGAATTGGCAACACCATTGAATCTACTGGCCTGGCAAAATTTATAGCTTCCTTTCTAGCAATGTTTCAGAGTTTTACGGGCATAATAGGAATTTTGTTTTTATTCTATCTAATTACTTTAATCATGACTGAACTCCTTAATAATCTTGCTACAGCTGCTATTATGTTTCCTATTGGCTATACCGTTTCCCTTCAGTCCGGTTTAGATCCAAAGATGCTTGCAATGCTTACAGCCATATCCGCTTCATGCAGTTTTCTTACCCCGATAGGCTACCAAACTAATTTACTTGTATATGGTCCAGGGGGCTATAAATTTTCAGACTTCATTAAAGCTGGGCTCCCTTTGAGTTTGATATGTATGGTTCTATCTGTTTTTATTGCCTATTGGATTTGGATTTAAGATCAGATTTAAAGGAGGAAACAAGATTGGGAAGTAAGGATAAAAATCAACATATAGTCTGGCACGATTCAGTAATTAAAAAGGAAGACAGGCAGAAAAAAAACGGCCATAAAAGTCTGATGGTTTGGTTCACCGGACTCTCCGGTTCCGGTAAATCAACAATAGCCAATGCTTTGCAGGCAGAACTATTCAAACAGGGAATCTATGTCTATCTTTTGGATGGTGATAATCTTCGCCATGGAATCAATAGAAATTTATCCTTCTCAGAAACTGACAGGAAAGAAAACATAAGGAGAACCGCAGAAGTCGGCAAACTTTTTGTTGATGCTGGTGGGGTAATATTGGCAGCATTGATATCTCCATTTGAGGAAGATCGTCAGAATGCAAGATCATTATTTCTCGAAGATGAATTTATAGAAGTGTACGTAAAGTGCTCACTCCAGGAATGTGAGAAAAGAGATCCGAAGGGGCTTTATAAAAAAGCAAGAAGTGGTGTAATTAAGCAATTCACAGGGATTGACCAGCCTTATGAGGAACCTGTAAATCCGGAAATTACCATTGATACAGATAAGCTCACAATAAATGAAGCTGTCAAAAAAATTGAAACATATTTGAAAAAACGCCTAAATCTAGATCCTGATGAATAGGAGTGATAAAAGTTGACGATAAGTATTCCACATGGTGGAAAATTAATTGATAGAGTGGACTTGAGCTATGACCTTTCAAATATCGATGCTGAAATTGATATAGATGGCATGGCCTTATCAGATCTTGAATTAATTGCAAATGGGGCTTTTAGTCCGTTAACTGGATTTATGGGACAGACTGACTATCAATCAGTTATAAATACGATGAGATTAGAAAATGGAACCATCTGGAGTATCCCAATTACTCTTCCGATCTCTAAAGAAGCCTTAGGGAAACTTAAAATTGGTGAAAGGATAAAGCTTAAACATAAAAACAAAGTATATGGGGTTTTGGACCTTCAAGAGGTTTATAAACCTGACAAAACAGAAGAAGCCATTAAAGTTTTTCAAACTGCCGATCATCGTCATCCAGGGGTAAAAAAGCTTTTTGATCGTTCAGAATTTTACGCAGCTGGACCTGTAACATTAACAACAATACCAACCAAACACCATGGATTCCAAAAATATTCCAAAACGCCATCAGAAACAAGGAGAATTTTTATAGAGAACAATTGGAAAACTGTTGTCGGCTTCCAAACAAGAAACCCGGTGCACAGAGCACATGAATATATCCAAAAAACCGCTCTTGAAACGGTGGATGGCTTATTTTTGAACCCGCTGGTTGGGGAGACAAAATCAGATGATATTCCAGCAGATATTAGAATTAAAAGTTACGAAGTGCTCCTAAAAAACTATTATCCAAATGACCGGGTTTACTTGGCTGTTTTTCCAGCTGCAATGAGATATGCAGGTCCAAAGGAAGCTGTTTTCCATTCCCTGGTACGTAAAAATTATGGCTGTACTCACTTTATTGTAGGTAGAGATCATGCCGGTGTTGGAGAATATTACGGAACATACGATGCACAAATAATCTTTGACCAATTCAGCCCTGAAGAATTAGGAATTGTCATCCTGCCATTTGAACATAGCTTCTACTGTTTGAAATGCGGAAATATGGCGTCAAGCAAAACTTGTCCTCACACGAAAGAACACCATCTCCACTTATCAGGCACAAAAGTGAGGGAAATGCTGCGCAGCGGAAAGACACCCCCTCCCCAATTTAGCCGACCGGAAGTGATTGAGGTTTTAATTAATGGCCTAAGAGATACTTAAAATAAAAGGACTCCGGAGCAATCCGGAGTCTTTTACATTTAGAATCTGTTATTGGATATCACATACATAATGGAAGATTTCTTATATTATGTGATATCCGAATTCCCCAATCATATGTTCATCACTATGAAAGTCTGAACCGCCTGTAATAAATTTATTGTATTGACCAGCCATTTTTTTATATCGTTTGACATCATTCTTATCATGCTTTCGATGCCACACTTCAATTCCATCCACTGGAAGCTTCAATAGCTCAGCAATAATATGATCATCATGTACAAGCCTTGGGTGAGCCAGTACAGCTTTTCCCCCTGCGTTTTGAATTAATGTTATCCCTTCTAAAGGGCTTAGCTTCAATTTGTCTTCACTGCAGGGTTTTCCATCTCCAAGATATAAATCGAATACTTCTTGAGTATGTTTTGCATATCCCTTTTCCACCACTGCTTTTGCAATATGCGGACGGGCAATGACTTCTCCCTTGCTGTACTTTCTGACATCTGCAGAAGTAATGACCATCCCAATGTCGCAAAACTTTTTAATAATAACCTCCGAACGATTCTCCCGATGTTCTCTAATTCGCTCTAATACCTTTGGAATAACCGTGATTCCCGGAATTGAATTAAGTACAAAATATAAAGATAAAACTATTGATATCTTAGGCTATGGAATAAATGAAACTCCGGAGTTATCAAAGGTAT